>JAGTUW010000142.1 GCA_018224345.1 Bacteroidota bacterium | reverse complement strand
CGCGCACGCTGATACAGTGGTTCGACGATTTCGATACTGTAGACATTGGGCGTGATGTGTGCGAGCACCGCCGCCTGATATCCCGAACCGGTGCCGACTTCCAGTACCTTGTCTTCTTTCGACAACGCGAGCAATTCCGTCATTATCGCGACGATATACGGCTGTGATATGGTTTGTCCGTGACCGATCGGCAGCGGGGAATCGTCGTAGGCATTCCTTCGCATGGCGTCAGGGACCATCACATGCCGGGGCACCGATCGCAGGGCGTCAAGCACTTCCGCCCGGCGCACGGCCATACGCCCGCCGCGTGCCGTGGCGATCTGTGTTTTCACCATTGCATGGCGTTCCGCTTCACGTTCCGCTGCCGCAGGTGGCTGCGGGGGAAACGGACAATCCTCTGTCCCCTGCCCGGCGACATGGGCTTCGGCACGTGCGCCGCTCATGCGCCTGTCTTCCTGCAGGAAGGGATAGTAATCGTATGACGGACCACCTGCATCGACATCGTCACGTGCAGGCAGCGCATCATGATCACGACATTCACCTCCCACATCGTTCGACTCGTCATCACACTGCGAGCGCGTGTCCATCATGCTTTCGACGCGGATATTCCAGAATTCCTGTTTTGACAGAGCGGCCGTCCGATGGGGTTCATGCACATTGGTGCAGGATAACGGCATTGTGTTCAGCATCGTCCCAAGTATGAGTATCAGAGGAGTCATCATCAGTCTCCGGAATTTCACAACAGTTCAGCTTCGTCCTCTGCCGAAGTCTTACGGGCAACGGACAGCTGCTTCATGATCATGTCATGAAGTATTGCAAGAAACCCGGATAAAGTCAAGGAGAATCGGTCCGTGAGGAAAACGTCTGGTTCCACCGGAATTCAGAGACACAACAGCAGCGTACAGAAAACACATATTATAGCAGTATAATATCTGCTATTATGTCATAACGGCATCGTGCCATTTTTCTGCACGTACTGCGACGCGATCTCTGTCTGTCAGGAATCGCTGTCGGGTTCGGCCTCGGGATTGTAACTGGAGAGGATGCCTTCCATCACCGTGTTATCGGAGCGGAGCGTTTCGAGTTTGTTTGTCAGCAAGGTGACATGCTCCTTCTCCATCGCGGCCATTTCGAGCAGGAATTCCCGAATGTCATCGGTCGGTGCCATCTCAGCAGCTTCCGTGTAGAAGCGCCAGGCATCCTTTTCCTTGATGATGGCATCCTCAATAATATCCACAAGTGAGGAATATTCCGGGATAACTCTCTTCATATGCTCTCCAAATTCTGGTCTGTCGATTTCAGTCCGCCGGAACGGGAAGATTCATTGCCGGGATTACCGTTGTCCACCGAGATTGATGGTGCCGCTTTTTGATTCCGAGCGCTGGAACGACTTGGCTGCGCCCTCACGCACGACTCCGAACACCTGTATCATGCTTTCTTCCGTCCCCGCATGTAATCGAACCGCACCGTTGACCTGGCCTTTGTATTCCGGTGTTACGCTGACGTTGATCTCGCCGCTCTGACCGGGATCAAGCACCATTTGTGTCGGTGTTACGACAGGACTCCGCAACGGAATCGCGACATTCTGTCCATTACCAGCAGTGTCAACATAGCTGGTCATATTAATTGCGATTCCTTCGACGGTGATGCGCTCGTCCGACGTATTCCGGACTGTGGCCTTGCCGGTGATGGCTTTGCCGACTTCGGCGCCCATAAGCTGGATATATTGTGGTTGTACGTCAAGATTCGTCAGGATCTTCGCGGAAAAGCGAATGACGGTGTGCGGACGTTGTTCATCCTTCATATAGAGACTGACGGTTTTTGAAACCTTTCCACGTGACCCCCGGGGTGGCGTAAACTTGACCTGGATTTTGGCCTCTCCGCCTGGAGCAATTACTTTTTCGGAGAGCATCGCTGCAGTGCAGCCGCAACTTGCGCGAACGGACCCGATCTCAACGGTTTCCGAACAGTTGTTCTGGAAAACAAACGTATGCTCAACCGTTTCGTTCAACCCGATCTCTCCGAAGTAGTAATCCGATGTGCCGACAAGGCTGAAGCATTGCTGTACGTTTACGGATTCTCCCGCATCAGACTGGGCACGGGCTGTCACGCCGGTCATCAGGGCAAGTATTACGAGCAGAATAGACGTCGTTGCATATCTCATTATGTTCCTCCGTGTATGATAATCATTAAAGTTACAAAATTCCTTTCTTTTCCGCCAATGCTGGAGAGTGCATTTCGATCCACCTGAAGGCGGCTGGCACAGACACCTGAAGGCGGCTGGCACAGACACGCAGCGGCGACCCACGGCACGTCTCTCTTACTCGGCTCGTGGTATGACCGTCCCTACGACCGGAATACGCAATTCCGTATCTGTGAGCGGGATACGCACTGTTCCGTTAAGCTGTCCCTTGTCGCGCGGGTAGAGCGTCAGCGTCAGTCGCGTCGTCTCACCTGCACCGAGCAGCCTGGACTCCAGCTCCAGAGAAAAATCATGAAACGGCTGTGCGGCCACGTGGCCGATATTGTAGACATTGCCTTCCGTCGAATCGACGTACGCCGTGATAATGACAGACGGATGCTCCAGTGGCACTGCCGTATCCGTATTTGAACGCAACGTTGCGTGCAACGTCACCGTATCCCCTGCCACCGCTGAGAAACGCAGCATTTCCGGTTCATATTTCACATCCGTTGCAATTTCCACATGCACGCGCAACACTGCGAGTTGCTGCTCTTCCTGGCCAACACGTCCGTAAATGACAACGGATTTTCTCTGCTTGCCTACCATACCGGGCGCGGCACGAAATATTACCGAGAGTTGCGTACTGTCACCCGGATGGAGAGTGCTGTTGTCGAGCATCGTGGCGGTGCAACCACAGGTTGCACGGGGCATACCGAGCTGAATCAGTTCGTCCGAGGCGTTATAAAGTGTGAAAAGCATTTCCCGTTGATCAAATGGACCGATTTCTCCGAAATCCTTCTCCAGCGCATCGACGCGTAACGGCTGGGCGACAGCAGAGCCGGCGAGTAGAAGCAGAACGACTGTGGATACGAGTGTTTTCATCTGGCTACAACACTTGTGTCGGGAAAGAGTTACAGGACACGGCCGCCGATGCATGCGCAGCATACCACAGTTCCGGGGCACTGACGATGCGCATCAACGGAATACATCCACTACAAAATCACCTACGGTTATAAACGAAGAAAGCGGAACACAGACAGTTCCGCTTTCTCGGATTATTCCGTTCACGCAACGGGGAGGCCGGCTTCCGCAAGTTCCGCACCGCGGTGCAGGGCCTGTTCGTTGAGCGGGATCAGATGATGATGCCGCTCTGGCAGCACCTTACGCAACGCATCGAGTACACTCTCTCTGCTGACGGCCTTGCGCTTGGCAATAAAGGCACCGAGCACGATCATGTTCATGATCTTCGTGTTTTTCATCTTCACCGCTTCCTCCGAAGCCGGGATCGGTACAATATCGATATCCGTACGCGTCGGCGGATCAATGATGTTGGTGCTGTCATAGATCAGCGTTCCACCGGCTTTCACTGCGGCTTCAAACTTGTCGAGTGACGGTTGATTGAGTGCGACGACGGTGCTGAACATGCCGATGATCGGACTGCTGATCTCCTCGTCACTGACGGTAACGATACAGTTGGCTGTACCGCCACGCATTTCCGGGCCGTAAGAGGGCATCCAGCATACCTCACGATTCTCAATCATGCCGGCATAGGCGAGTACTTGCCCCATCGACAGCACACCCTGCCCGCCGAATCCTGCGAAAATCACTTCTTCAAGCATTCTCGATTTCCTCCTTTGACGGTACTTTCATATCTCCGAGCGGGTAATACGGCAACATGTTTTCTTCAAGCCATTTATTGGCTTCGACAGGACGCAGACCCCAGTTGGTCGGACAGTTGCTTACGATTTCCACGACACTGGTCCCCTTTTTGAGGGCCTGATATTTCAATCCGTTGAGCAAGGCCTTCTTTGCGCGGCGGACATTGACCGGTGTATTGACTGCCTGGCGGGTGACGTAGAACGCTCCCGGAAGCTGCGCCAGCAATTCCGTGATTTTCAGGGGATTCCCCATGACCTCCACCTCACGTCCATAAGGTGTGGTCGAGGTTTTTTGCGTGATCAGTGTGGTCGGCGCCATTTGTCCGCCGGTCATGCCGTAAATGGCATTATTGATGAACACGATGAGAATGTTTTCTCCACGATTTACGGTATGTACAGTTTCACCCGTCCCGATTGCGGCAAGATCACCGTCGCCCTGATAGGTAAAGACGTATTTATCAGGCCAGCAACGCTTGATACCCGTGGCAACTGCGGTGGCACGGCCGTGTGCCGCTTCCTGCATGTCCACATCCATATAATGATAGGCGAAGACCGAACAGCCAACCGGTGCGACACCGATGGTCTGTTCCTGAATACCCAGCTCACCGACCGCTTCCATGAGGATGCGGTGGGCGACGCCGTGACCGCAACCAGGACAGTAGTGCATGCGCTTGTCCACCAGCGTGGCGGGACGTTCGCAGACGATATCCATCTCGTCGTAGTGATGTTCTATTTCCTGCATTGTTTGCTCCTTGTATGCGTCAGTGATTGGTCTTCGAATACATGTCCTTGACGACGGCGACGACTTCCTCCGGCGAGGGGATAATGCCGCCCATGCGGCCGTAATGACCGACGGGGCAACGCCCATTTACGCCGAGGCGGACATCCTCGACCATCTGTCCGGCGTTGAGTTCCAGCGAGAGAAAGCCCTTGACCTGTTCCGCGGCTTTGGAAATCGCCTCGTAGGGATACGGCCAAAGTGTAATCGGACGGATAAGACCGACCTTCATGCCCTCCTCACGCAGCATCTCCATGACCTTGCGACCGATACGCGCCGAAAGTCCATATGCAACAATGATGAAATCTGCATCCTCAGTGTTACTCTCCTGCACACGGGTTTCGTTCTTTTCGATCAACTTGTATTTTTCCTGCAGGCGCAGGTTCACCTGCTCCATTTCCTCGGACTGGATGAACAGCGAAGTAATGATGTTCCGCTTGCGATCCGCGGTCTTGCCGATCGTCGACCACGACGGGATCTCCCGTGCATTGCGGTCGCGCTGCTCACGCAACTCGACTTTTTCCATCATCTGGCCAAGTGCGCCGTCAGAGAGAATCAGTACGGGATTGCGGTATTTGTCCGCCAGGTCCCAACCGACCTCCACAAAATCGGCCATTTCCTGCACGGTCGCGGGAGCGAGCACGATCAGGCGATAATCACCATGTCCGCCACCTTTGACGGACTGAAAATAATCTCCCTGCGAAGGCTGAATGGTACCGAGGCCCGGTCCGCCACGGTTGATATTCACCAGAAGGCAGGGCAACTCTGCACCGGCGATATAAGACAGCCCTTCCTGCATAAGGCTGATGCCCGGGCTGGAAGAGGTTGTCATCACACGCTTGCCAGCACCGGCGGCACCGTAGACCATATTGATCGAGGCGATTTCGCTCTCGGCCTGCAGAATCGTGCACTGCGTGCGCTTTTGGGCTTCACGTGTCAGATATTCAAGTATTTCGGACTGGGGTGTGATGGGATAGCCGAAATAGGCGTCCATCCCGGCACGAATCGCTGCTTCCGCCAGCGCTTCATTCCCCTTCATGAGTCGTAATTCACCCATACTGATAAGCTCCTTTGGTCGGATATGCTCAAAACGGAATTTTCGTTACGATGGACGCGAATCAACCCTCGGCTTCCTCATCGGCGCCAACGGTGATTCTGATGTCGCCGGTCACATTGCGTACTTCGGCGACAGGAATTTTTTTACCGGACTTTTTGTCCTCCCGATAAACGGTGATGACCGCGTCGGGACACACCAGCGCGCAGTTTGTGCAGCCCGTGCAAACATCCTCTACCAACAGTGCGTAATGGTAACCCTGCTTGTTGATTTCTTTGGACAGCGTGAGAGCATCTTGCGGACAGGCGACAACACAGAGCTCGCATCCTTTGCATTGCTCTATATCTACTTTAATGTCACCGCGGACTTTAGCCATACGATTACTCCTGATTACGTTGAATTGCGTCAATATCTATGAATAATTGCTTCACCAATGGGATATGATGAAAATCTTTCGGCAGGTGTTCATGGGAATCGCTCGGGCGAGCGGTCGGAAATATCAGGGTCTTCATGCTTTCAAAGGTGCGTTCTCTGTACCGGCGTATGGAGCCGTATTTAAGATAAAAATACTCGAAATATTGATCGAAAACAAACGTCTCAGGATCTTGCCTTCACCCGTTGTGGAGGACAATCCTCCCGATGACAGCAGATGCGGAACCGCGACCCGCCCGCGAATACGTCCCGGCCTCAGGTCCCGGCCTCATGTACCTGCATCTGCATGAGTCGCATCTCTTTGAAACTCCTGGCCTCCGTTCCCCCGGCGCTTGCGAGCCGTTCCAGCGCTGCCACCGGGTCAGTACATGGTGTCACCACCCCAGCACATATGCGAAGATCAGCGGCGCGACGATAGACGCATCGGATTCGATGATAAATTTCGGTGTATCGACACCGAGCTTGCCCCAGGTGATTTTTTCATTCGGTACCGCGCCGGAATAGGAGCCGTAGCTGGTGGTTGAATCACTGATCTGGCAAAAGTAGGCCCAGAGTGGAATATTCGTGCGCTGCAGATCCTGATGAAGCATCGGCACGACACAAATGGGGAAATCTCCGGCTATACCGCCGCCGATCTGGAAGAAACCCAATGACCGTTCGGCAGTGAACGCAGTGTACCACTCGGCGAACATAATCATGTATTCTATGCCGCTGCGTACGGTATGAACATTGCGAATATCCCCGTTGATACAATGAGCCGCATAGATATTTCCCAACGTACTGTCTTCCCAGCCGGGAACGATGATCGGCAGGTTCTTCCGGGCGGCGGCCAGCAGCCAGCTGTCTTTCGGATCGATCATATAATGCTCCTCGAGTCTTCCCTCGAGTAACAGTCGATAGAAATATTCATGCGGGAACAGCCGTTCTCCACTTCGGTCCATTTCCGTCCACAGCTCCAGCATACTGTTCTCAATGCGCCGCATGGCTTCTTCTTCGGGGATGCAGGTATCTGTGACACGGTTCATGTGACGGGCCAGCAGTTCTTCCTCCATTTCCGGTGTCAGGTCACGGTAGTGCGGAACGCGCTCATAGTAGTCATGAGCGACGAGGTTAAAGACATCCTCTTCCAGATTCGCCCCGGTACAGGAGATGGCGTGCACCTTGTCCTGCCGGATCATCTCGGCGAGAGAGAGTCCGAGCTCGGCGGTGCTCATGGCGCCGGCCAACGTTACCAGCATACCGCCGCCTTCGTCCAGCAGCCGGATATACCCTTTTGCGGCATCCATCATGGCGGCCGCGTTGAAATGGCGATAATGATGCGTCATGAAATCGGTGAGTGGACGAATATTCATTGTGCTGATCCGAAATAGTGGGCGTACTGACATGGTTGCATGTGCATTCAGCCGATGAAGGCCTGCAACATGCTGAAGACAAGAATAATGGATCGAAAACTCCACCCGTAGCAGCGCACCCAATTCCCGAACAGCATACGACGATACGCGCGTGCCTCGAATTCCCGTTCGAGTTTTCGTTGCTGCGGCAGGTGGAGCGCGAAGGTAATGATCCAGATTATCAGGAGAAGCACTGCGCCGAGCCGCGAAGCCTCATCGGCGATCCAGTGCGTCTGAGAAATCAGGCCATAGAAGACGGCGGTCGCCTCCAGCAGCATCAGCGGTGCGATAATAAAGGTGGCGAGCATCAGATGGGCACGTGCATACACGACGAACCTCCCCTTCCCGACCTTTCGCATGAGCGGATAATGAACGATCTGCATGAACCAGATAATACCCGTCAACGCAAACGTGCAGAAGACCTGGAGCAGAAAAAACACAACATCTATTTTATCCTGTGTCACCGTTTCCATACGACCGTCAGCTGAATGAACGAAGGATCATATTGGCCGCTTCCATACCCGAACGTGCAGCGCCCTCTACACCGTTGACGCCAAATGCGTCACCAGCGACCGCGAGCGTCGGTCTGTCATAGAGCTGCAGAAATGAAGCGGGATGCGGCGTCAGGATCTGACTGTAACGCCAGCGATGGAGTTGCCATGAACGTACACCACAGCGAATAATGGGCAGCGTCTCCTCCAGAAGAAGACGCACGACGGTTTCATCATCCGTCGAGAAATGAATTGTACTGAATGCTCCGGTCGCGTGAATGGTGATCGCAGGGACATCGGGCGAAATTCCCTTGCGCTGATTGTCCATAATCCGCCGGAGATTTCCCCGCTCAAATTCCAGGACTCCGTCCTCGGGCAACGTGGGAGTAGCTTCACAGATTGCCAGGAGCGTCAGGCAGGGCTCGTAGACAAGGTCCATCAGCGCCTCCTCCATCGACGATTCAATTTCAATCTCCGACGCTGCGAGCAACTCCAGGGTCTGTGGGACGGGAGGGGTGAGAATGCACGTACTTGCGGAATGATGCAGGCCTTGCTCTGTGGACACATGCCAGCAGTTGTTTTCGGACCACAGACGTGTGACGCGATCTCCGGCCTGCACGTTCAGCCCGGTAGCAAGCAGTTTCGGTATACTGGTCATGGCGGGCTTCCCACGATAGCGCGCTGCCGAAACGAATCGCGCATCCATTTCATAGGTTCGGATCCGAAACCACTCCTCGGTGATACCATCATCGATCCATTCCGCTATTCTTGCCTGGAACCATGGGCTCGAGGATGTGAAGTATTGTGTGCCATGGTCGAACACCGCGTCCTCGAAACGTCGCGTCGCCATACGGCCTCCCACACCCCGGGCCTTGTCCAGTACCAGAACCTGAATCCCCTTCCGCGACAATTCCCTGGCCGCCATCAGTCCCGCGATCCCTGCACCAACGATGAGGCAGGAAGGTTCACGTTCCAACGAAATATCTATTGCCATTGCGAGCCATCGTTCGGTGAAAAGGTCACTTGACAATGTTACTGAATCTTGCTCTGGTGTACAACTGGTAACACGTTCCCCGGGCGAATTTTCATGAAAGAGAATGAATTGCGAATCGAAAGTTGTATATTGCGCTATACTGATTCAGGTGTGCTGTACATCCATCCTGACTGACACGCGATTTTGTACCCAACGCGGGAAAATCACAGAAGCAACGGACAATGAGTAACGTCTGGATTCATCCGTGCGATATCGGCTTATCTTTCTTATCCCCGTACTCTACGCCCTCTTCTGGGGAGCTATGACTGTATTTGCGCTTCCGCCCGATGATCTGGCGCAGACGGAAGAACAAAACAGAGAAAGAAAATCTGCTCAGGCGTTCCGGTGGACACAGCGCCCACCTGTCATCGACGGTGTGTTATCCGAAGAGTTGTGGATGCGCCTGCCACCCGCAACGAACTTCACGCAACAAGAACCGCGTGAGGGTCAGGCAGCAACCCTGCGTACCGAGGTGCGCTTCAGTTACGACGCACAGGCCCTCTATATCGGTGCGATCATGTACGTAGACGACCCGGAAGAAATCCAGTCCACACTCAGCAGGCGCGACAATGCAGGCAATTCAGAACGACTGTTGATTTCTCTCGATACGTACCGCGATAATCGTACTGCCTATACCTTCGGCATCACCGCCGACGGCGTGCGCATCGACTACTATCATCCGAACGATGCGGAACACAGTCGTGACTACTCCTTCGATCCGGTCTGGGAAGCCCAGGTCACGCAATCGCAGGAAGCATGGATCGCGGAAATTCGCATCCCCTTTTCTCAATTACGTTTCAATGACAGCGAATCCCAGTTGTGGGGATTGAATCTCAACCGCTATATCCCTTCACGCAACGAGGATACGTACTGGGTAATGATTCCGAAAAATGACGCGGGGTGGAGTTCCCGCTTCGGTCGGCTGACCGGGATCGAAGGCATACGACCTTCTTCACGTATCGAACTGACTCCTTATACTGTAGGTGATCTGACAATTTCACGCGGTGGCAACCCCGCCGACCCTTTTTATGATCGTATGGCCTGGCGGGGAAATGCGGGTCTGGACCTGAAAATGGGACTCGGACCGAATCTCACACTGGACGCAACTGTCAACCCCGATTTCGGGCAGGTGGAAGCCGATCCGGCCGAAGTGAATCTCTCCGCCTATGAGACGTATTACAGCGAACGGCGCCCGTTTTTCGTCGAAGGGATTCCCCTCTTGCGCGGCGAAGGTCCGGAGTACTTCTACTCCCGACGCATCGGCGCAAAACCTCGGATGCTGCCGGGTGGCGTGTTCATCGACCATTTTTCCAATACGACCATACTGGGGGCCAGCAAGCTCTCCGGTCGTCTGGCGTCCGGGCTCTCCATCGCTGCACTGAGCGCGGTCACCGAACGTGAATTCGTCAATACCTATGATCCGCGCACCGGAACGTACGGACTGAGCATGATCGAACCGCTCACCGGTTATGGCGTACTGCGTATGCAACAGGAATTGGATGAAGAGAGCGGCTCCGTTGTCGGTGTCGTGCTCACTGGTGTCTCGCGTGATCTTACAACCCCTGATTCAGAAACGCTTCTGCCCCGGCAAGCGACAAGCGGAGGGGTTGACTGGAAACTGCGCTTCGATCGGGCTTCCTACGAACTTCAAGGGCATGCGGGGTTCAGTCATCTCATCGGCAGCAAGGAAGCAGTCGATCTTGTTCAGCGCAGCAGCACGCATTTCTTCCAACGTCCCGACGCTGACCATATCACCTATGATCCGCAACGGACAGCCCTTACTGGCGTAACCGCGGG
>JAGTUW010000141.1 GCA_018224345.1 Bacteroidota bacterium | reverse complement strand
CTGCCACTGCTGGAGGCGGAGATGATCGATCCCGGCCAGATCATCATCGATGCGAAATCCGGTACCACCGGTGCCGGCGTGACCCCGAAGGAAGTGACGCACTATTCAAATGTCAGCGACAACTTCCGCGCGTATGGATTGAAATCCCACCGCCACACCGTGGAAATCGAGGAGCAGCTGATCGCCCGTGGCGCCGGCGCGCGCGCCGTACAGTTCACCCCGCATCTGCTGCCGGTGGATCGCGGCATTCTCGCAACCATATACACGCGGCCCAGTCGGGAGGTGACGGAAGAGGAAGTACGCGAGGCCTACGCCACCCGATACGCGAACGAGCCGTTCGTCCGCGTGCGCAATACTCCGCCCACGCTCAAGGACGTGCGTGGCTCCAACTATTGCGACGTGTACGTGACGTATGACGCACGGACACAGCGCATCATCACGCTGTCCGCCATCGACAACCTGGTCAAGGGCGCGGCAGGACAGGCGGTGCAGAACATGAATTGCATGTATGGCTTCAGCGAGGACAGTGGTCTCCTCCATATCCCGATGAACCCATGACCATTAACTCGAAACGTATTCACGATATTCCCATCAATAAATGTACACAAACAGCATGCTACGCAATCTGACAAACGTACGCGGTTTCACCTGCTGGGGCGCACACGTCGGCATCAAGTCCATGCGCCGCGACCTTGCCATTATCTACTCGGAAGTCCCGGCCGCGGCGGCGGCGACCTTCACACGAAATGAAGTCATCGCGGAACCGGTCAAGGTCTCGAAGCGCAACATCGCCGACGGCCGCGCGCAGGTGATCATCTGCAACGCCGGAAACGCCAACGCCTGCACGGGATCGCAGGGACGCGAAGGCGCCGAGGCCATGGTCACGGCCGCGGCGGAGACGCTGAACATCGATCCTTCGCTCGTCCTGGTGGCGTCGACGGGGATCATCGGCGAACCCTTTCCGACCGAGGAGGTGGTCGGGGGCATCCGCGCCAACATGGAAAAGCTCTCGAACGAATCGAAGGCGGGGTCGTTCGCGGCCAACGCCATTCTCACGACCGACACCTTCGCGAAAGAAGGTTTTGTCGAATACGAGATTGACGGAGTATCGATCAATCTCGCGGGCATTGCCAAGGGATCGGGCATGATCCATCCGAACATGGGCACGATGCTTGCGTTTATCGTCACCGATATCGCCATCGAGCCGCCGGTGCTCGACACGGCCGTGCGGAACTGTGTCGAAGACACCTTCAATATGATCACCGTCGATGGCGATACCTCCACCAACGACATGGTCGCGGTATTGGCCAACGGCATGGCGGGCAACGATCCGATCACGTCCATCGATGATCCCCGCTATCCTGCCTTCTACGAGAATCTCAAAGAACTGATGGCGCATCTCGCGAAGCTCATCGTCTCCGACGGCGAAGGATGTTCGAAATACATCGAGTACAGTGTGCATGGCGCCCGGGACAAGGACGCGGCCCGCCGTCTGGTGCGCGCCATCTCCAGTTCCATCCTCGTGAAAACCGCGATGACCGGACGTGACCCGAACTGGGGACGCATCATCGCCGCCGCGGGCAATGCCGGAGTCCCTTTCGATCACAGCAAGGTGGATCTCGCGCTCGGCTCCGAGGAAATCCAGGTGTCCGTGCTTGAAAACGGGCGTCCCGTGGAGTTCGACCGCAACAACGTCAAGCGCCTCTTGCGCGAATCGCACATCACCGTGCAGATGGACCTGCACGACGGTGACGCGAAGGCCGTGGGCTGGGGCACCGACCTGACCACCGATTACATCATCTTCAACTCGGTGTACACCTCGTAGTCCTGCCCAGGGGTGACGCAAGAGAGTCGCTGCCGCCCGGGGGCGCGGGGGGCGGAAGGAACGGCCGCATGACCGGGACAACGCCGGGATCCCCGGCGCCGCCGGAGCGACGTATGCGAACAGAGGGAAGAAAGCTCCTTGCGACTTTCCTGAAGAAAGGATACTATGGTCCCATATCAACGGAGACTGGAGAAGAAATGTGGACCAGGGCCGGAATCGCAGGCATCGTCGTTGGCCTGCTGCTGGGCAGTGCCCTGACGACGCAGGGGCAAGGATTCGAGTGGAAGCAAGGCTATCCATCGTACGGGTTCCAACAGGCAGGGTATGGCGTGCGGGTATCGCCCGGCGGAATGATATACACGTATCTGCAATACTGGGACATTCCTCCCTTCCAATGGGATACCGGTTCCGTTATCGAAAAATATGATGACGTAGGGCAACGTATGTGGTACCTGTCCTGGGGCGGCAACGGAAGAAGGGTGAATCTCGAGTATCGATGTGACAATGATGACAACCTCTATGTGTTGCGTTGGGGAAACAAACTGAGTAAAAGCTCCCCGGAGTCCGGCACGAGCTGGGAGACCACTCTTGCGAACGGCTACGACAAGTTCGAAGTATCGAGAGACCGCATCTTTCTTTTTACGCCACTTGTCGATACAGGCGGAACGGGAATACATCGCGGAGTCTCCATTGTGCAGATCGACACCATGCGCAGGGAGGTATGGAGAAGGGATACGATGTTTGCCCAGGACGTGTCCATCACGCGAACGGCAACGTACGTGGACAAGAGTGGGAACCTGTACGTTTCAGGGACCATCGAGGCGGATGAGAAAGACGTCTTCTTCCTCAAGTTCGACATGGATGGGAATCTTATTTGTGGCAAACGGGAACGCGGACCGGTGGGGAGAAACGAGGAAGGATTCGGGATCACCGCTGATGCCGCAGGAAATTTCTACCTTCTTTCGAAGGTGGATAGCAGCGACAATGTCAATTCGGCCTGGATTACCAAGTATGATCCGGTGGGCCGGACGATCTGGTCGAAGTTTTATGCGAAAGAGTGGAACCTTGGACTTGCGTCCATTCAGACCACACCTGACGACGACATCCTCGTTGGAGGAGGGTACGGCCAAGGGTTTGAAACGAGGGGACATATCATCTTTCGTGTCGATACTTCCGGCGCGCTGCAATGGCAGCTGCCGACTGAACCGCGATTCGCGTTCGCGGGCATGGGGATAGGTCCTGACAATGACTTATACTTCATTGGACTCACATTTAGCAGAATGAGCAGCGCCGACGGACCATATTTCGCAAAGTACAATGCCTACCCTGTCGCCGTCGAGACACTCCCGGAAGCAGCGGCCGCCCCCACAGCCTGCGTCTTGCATCAAAACTACCCGAACCCCTTCAATCCGTCGACGAACATTACATTCAGCCTCCCGAGCCGCGGCGAGGTGTTGTTGACCGTCTTCGATCACCTGGGGCGGGAAGTTGCGATACTCGCACATGGCGAGTATGAGGCAGGGCCACATTCCTGTCCATTCATCGGTGCGGAACTGCCGTCCGGCGTGTACATGTATCGTCTCGATTGGAATGGCAAGAGCGTCGTACGCAGGATGGCTTTGCTGCGGTGATACAACCCGGGAATGGTATGCAACGAACTTCACTCGCGTTATTCCGATTTTTCGCCGCCGGGATGCTCGCCTTTTCCACGGCGTTTGCTCCGCCACCACGTGCGCAGAATCCGATCGTGCGTTCATCGCCCGCGACCGAGCGGCGAACGATGGGCAGCTTGCCTTCCGTAGCGATTCTCTTACTGGGGAGTGGATCCGCAGCGTCCCGAGGACTTCGGATACGTCATCCTCAGCTCGATGATCGCATCGCTGTTTACCTTTGTCGCAGTTATCGGGCTGACCTGGCTGACAGCAAATGATGTGCGGGAAAACCGCTTTACGATCGCTCAGCTCCTCGTTGCCGTGGGCCGTTGCTTCCCGCCGATGTTTATCGCGACCGTAGGCTGGTTCATTCTTTTCTTCATCGGTCTGCTATTCCTGTTCGTCCCGGGCATCATTGTCATGGTATGGTACGCATTTTTCCCGGCATTCATCGTGATCGAACGCAAGGATGTCCTGACTGCATTCTCTGACAGCTACCGACTCGTCAAGGGAAGGTTCTTCCACGTTTTGGGCATGTCCCTCGCCGTAACCCTTCCCGCGTTCGCCATCGTCATGCTGATGCAGCTGGGTGCCACCACTCCGTTGAGCATGTTCATCGTGCTTGTCGTCACCTCAACCATCATGTTCTACCCACAGGTGATGTTCACCGTCTTCTTCCTCAACGTGCGGATCATCTGGAAGCTGCCCGAGGAGCGCGAAGGAGTAGCGTCCGAGACAGGCCAGGCCGGATCGGGACCGCCGCCGCTCGAACCGTTCCCATCGGAAAGCCCGTCGCCTTAACATCAGGATATCGATGTGTTTGCATTGCTGCTTCGCTCCCACACGGTATGTATTCTCTTCAGACGATGACCTGGCAGCTGTGTCGCATAAGAATTTTCTCCGGCAGGTGACGCATGGCCTCTGCGAACGCTTCCCGGGTCGTCTTCGCATCATGTCCCTCCATGCGAATCAGCAGCAAGTACCGCGACGTTCTCTCCGCGAGCGCTGGGAAGCGGCTTCGCAGCCACTTCGATATCTGTTCAGGCGACCAGTAACAAGATAACGCATGTTCGATCAAACTGCACAGATACGGATTTTCCTCCGTACGCTGTTGCACTAGAATCTTGAACTCAACCAGGCAAAAGCGAAAAGATTTATCACTATAGCTGTTGAGTTCACTATCATTGATCTCCAGCTGAGCCTGTAATTCTTCCGCCTAACGCCACAAATCACCTGAGCTGAAAGCGTCAGGTACATTTGTTTTGTGAGGCATAATAAAACCTCATTATTTTTTTATTGAGCGGTATAACCACCATCTATAATTAATTCACTGCCAGTAACAAATTTAGACTCATCTGACGCGAGATATAGAACACCGTAGGCAATATCATCAGGCTCGCCGACATGTCCAATGGGATGACGGCTATCAAGCTGCTCTCTGAATGCCTCAACTCCCTCCGGTGAATCCTTGGCCAGTCCTTCTACCAGCGGTGTCCATATAAATCCCGGGTGAATGGAATTAACTCTAATATTGTCTTTTGCATAAATTAGAGCATCATTCTTGCTCATCAGCCGAACGGCTCCTTTAGTTGCATGATATGCTGGCAAATCTGCAGCACCTACAAGTCCATATATAGAAGACATATTGATAATGCTTCCAGCACCAGATTCTTTCATGAATGGAATGGAATGTTTTGTACAAAGGAAAACACCTTTGACATTGACGCCCATGACTTTTTCCCATTCCTCTTCGGAAATTTCATGAGTCGGCTTATTAACCCCGGCGATACCAGCATTGTTAACAAGTATATCTATTGAACCGAATTCACTGGCAATACTGGAAAAAGCGCTGCTAACCTCATCTTCATTTGAAGTATCAACATGCCAATACTTTGCAAACCCACCTAATTCTTTAATTTCCTCTGTTACTTTCTCTCCTTCTTCATCTGCTATGTCTGTTACAGCCACTTTTGCTCCTTCCCTGGCTAATAACAGACAAGCTGCCCGACCAATTCCTAATGCGCCACCCGTCACGACGGCTACTTTACCTTTTACTCTTTTCATAATCTTCTCCTCATTATTGCATTGATGTTTGATTACATTTACCTCTTCAGTCGAGGTCTCCAGTTGCCTAACAACATATAGATAGTTTCTTCACATAACCCGGTGCTCTCGCAATCGCGGCATAACACGCAGAGACGGGCTTTGCTGATGTCTTTGAAAGATACGCATTTCGTGTGCTTTTGGACTGTGCGTCGGAGTGATATGTGCTTTCCATATAACACATGTCTCGAGAGCTTCGGGGAGAGGGACGCTTCCCCATCCGTCAGCAAGATCGCTCTCATGAATCCGCATGACTGACTTCAATCGCTGATCCGTAGGTACCG
>JAGTUW010000140.1 GCA_018224345.1 Bacteroidota bacterium | reverse complement strand
TTCGCCCCGTTGGGGCTCAATGCCAAGACCGGAAAGGCTATATGTGGGGTTGATGCTTCCTGGATTGTAGCAGGGGAACGATCACGGATCAACGATATCGATTACAGTCCGCTCCAGGCACCCTCCTGAAGAATGATACCTCAGAAAATAGCGCTTCCTCTGCAGGTCCGCGACATCCATGAGCAGGGTCGATCCCTCTACCTCCCGGTCAACGTCTATTTCACTCCCGTATGCATCATACAAAGAAAACCCCTCTTCATCGATATCATCACCCAGCTGAATCCGTATGCACTCCTCTTCCGAATCGTACACGACTTTTCCTTCCGTCAAAAAAATGCTCGGACACGAGCGATCTGCAGAGACTTCATGGATCCAATCGAGTTTCGTCCAACTTCGTACCGAATTTTCAACGAGCCCTAACTGACCGGCAAAATTCGATCCTGTCACGAATGTCGCACCATACTCATCCACAGCTACAGAGTGTGTGCCATAAACAAAGCCATTGAGATAAAAGCCCTCGGCCACAGCAACACTCGACCATGCCGATTCATGTTCAACTAAAGTCGGAGTAAAGACATTGTAGTCCTCGAAACCCAAACCCAACTGACCAGCTTGGTTTAGACCCCATGCGTAGAGCTGGCCTCCCGTTGTAAGACCAAAGGAGTATTCAGGACCCGCAATGCACTCCTTCCACGTTACACTGGACAGTATTTGGTTCACACCATTACCTTCAGAGGCCTGCTCGATACCGCACGCACCGTTCGCATTGCTCCCCCAAGCGAATAAATGACCGGCGCTGTCAATACACAGGCTATGCACAAAGCCTGCGGCTATCCTCGCGACTTTCTGGGGCAGCAGTTTCTTTGGCTCAGGAACGAACCTCTCATCCGATGGCATCACCTGCCTGGCAGTATTCATACCCCATCCGTATATGTAGCCCTCCTCTGATAGTCCAAGCGTATGGAATCCTCCGGAGCTAACAGAACCCCATCGGATATGCTCGAACATTTTCCTTGGCTTGCTGATACTGCGCATTGAATCGCTCGAGATCTGAAAAGCTCTGTTCATACCCCACCCGAACAGTGCACCATCCTCTGCAATTGCATACGACGTGAATTGTCCGCATTCAACGAATCGCCAGTTGGTAGCTTCAGAGAGCCTCCTCGGTTCGTATACTGGCAGTGTGTCGCCGGTACCTACTTGACCATATTCGTTGCTCCCCCATCCCCAAAGTGTTCCGTCTTCCATGATCCCAAGGCAGTGGAAACTGCCTGCGGAAATCATTTTCCATCGACGGTCGCATATATACTCAGATGGTTGTGCTATGATGGGTGATGCAGATTGCGACACGGTATTATAGAAATTAGATCCCATCGCAACTATAGTTCCATCATTCATGATCATTGTGCTCTCGCCACCACATGTTACCTGAGGAATGGTCTGAGAAGCAGCTGTGCAACAGTATGAGATGAGCGATACGAATACAAGAAGGAGAATTCTCATGCGACATTCCTTTTATAAAGAACGAGAACGCCGGGAGAGGCACATTGCCGTCTCCCGGAGTTTCCTGAGGTGTAGTAGGGCTAACAGTCCATTCGAAACCAACTTGTGTTAAAATGGCCATTGCTTTTTTTAATATGTCGCGCTCCTGTCGCACGATCTCCAATTCCCGGCGCAGCCGACGCAACTCCTCGTCATCCGGCTTGAGTCGGCCCTTCCCGGGAAACGCATGGTCGGAATCGGCTTCGAGAGCTTGCCGCCAATGACGAATAGCGCCTTGGTAAAGGCCGGGTTCATCCTCGATCGAGCGGTCGGTCCGGTCTGGATTATCGGCGGGTTCCACCGCTCGTCGTTTGAACGCGGGGTTGTACTGTTTTCGGTTTCGGTTCATGAACATTTTGGTGTTCAATATACGATTGAGTTTTCGATGTGTCCTGATTTCCGGGGCCACTTCAAAGATACTGCCGGCGCGGATTGCCGTCAAGGGCATGCAAGCCCATCACACCAGAAGCCCCTTGACTGTAGCCATCGCCGGCAGTCAGGATACCGTTGCTGATCAACTGCCCTTGTGCGGGTATCTCTTTATCTCGTGGCAGTGGTCTGAGTGCGGGCGGTTTTACCTCCTGCACGCGATGTTTCAATCGGACGGTCTCCGGGATACCGAACACTTTCGCTTTCCCGCCGTAGCAAGGATCATCGCCATGTCCAAACGGACCGTAATGAAGCCGCTGTCGCAATTCAAGCTTTTTCTTGATTTATCCGCGCTCCCCCGTGGTCTGGAGATCGAGACGATGCGGGCCGGGTATGGCATCTCGAAATCGGTGGTCAGCAGGGAAGTGGTCGCGGCGACGACGGAACTCGATCGCTTTCGCAGCCGCTCGCTCGAGGATTTCGATCTGTGTGTGCTGTAGATCGATGGAATCGAACTTGACGAGACCGTGTTCATAGCCGCTTTGGGTGTCGACCGTGAAAGACGAAAGCGTTTTCCGGGCTTTCTCGAAGGCGCCACCGAGAACAGCGTGGTCTGAAAGGCCATGATTGAGGATCTGATCGCTCGTGGTCTGCGTCTCGACAAGCCGTTTCTCGCGGCGCTTGATGGTGCGAAAGCCCTCTCGAAGGCTGTGCGCGATATCGGTGGGGATTATGCGGTCATTCAACGCTGTCAGGTGCACAAACAGCGCAATGTGATGTCGTACCTGCCGTCACATTTGCAGGACCACTTCGAACGGAAACTCCGTGTCGCCCACGGACTGACCTCGTACGACAACGCACGCCGCGCCTTGTCGGCACTTGTCAGGGAGTTGGAAAGGGTCAGTGACTCGGCGGCGCGAAGTTTGGAGGAGGGCGTCGAAGAGACCCACGCCATGCATCGCCTGCTGCGTCGAATACTCGATCGTATCGCTGCCTGAAAATAATCATGACAACCACTTGCATCGCCGGTCAATTTCAACTATCTTTGGTACATTCTAAAAAGTTTCGGGCTGCCACATTAAAAATAATATATTATTAATAAATATACATAAAGTAACAAATAATGGAAACAAAAAAAGAGAGAAAAATGGAAAGCTCACACAACAATGATTATTCAAATCTGAAAGCATTATTTCTGAATTGCACAATTAAACCAAGTCCTGAAGTTTCTCATACACAAGGTTTGTGTGATGATGTAGCAAAGGTGTATGAAAAAGAACATGGTATAAAAAGTAGCTTTGTGAGGGTTATTGATTATAATGTTCCATCAGGATTGAAATCGGACATGGGTAATGGTGATGAATGGCCTTTAATACTCGAAAAAATAAAGGAATCAGATATTAT
>JAGTUW010000139.1 GCA_018224345.1 Bacteroidota bacterium | reverse complement strand
AAGACCCGCGCTCCGGTGCCGGGGTGCAATCGTATGCCCGGGCAGGCATCTCTGCACCTGAGGTGCATGTCTTGCCTCCAATTGGGGTGAGATCCAATGATGAGGCAACGACTTTGAAATGAGAGCGCCCTGGTAAGATTATTTATGAGTCAACGCGAGAGCTCCTCTATGGAGTAAGCGGATATGTCTGTCTCAAGAAGTTCTTGTCAGGCAGTGGCAATGAACGGATCAGAATTCAGCAGCACCCTTCTCCTCCCACTCCGGTACGACGAAAGGAAGGATGATGCGCATTTCTTCATAGCCGGCTTGCAGCAAGACCTCGAGATGAGAATTGCGGGTCAGCGCGTTCCACAGCACGGCCCGCTTTTCCTCCTCTTCCCCTTCAGTTGCAAGAAGCAGAGCATGCAACTCCGTGGTGACTTCCCGGTCCAGCGCCTGATGATGCATTGCATGCGTCGAATCAGGGAATAAGGAAGCATAACTGAATGCCTCTGCAACGAGATCACGCGGCTCTCTGCTGCCGTTCCACCCGTTGATACCGATACATTTATAATATCGCACCGTGCCGTCCTTTCGCCACCGCGGATAAATGAAGCGTACAGCAATGCGAAGCAGACTATCAGGGGATAATGTCCGTCGTACTGACGTACTGCATTCATGTGGTGTTCCTTCTCCCTCGAAGAACCTTGCTACCAAGGGATGCAGCAACGCATGGAAGGAAGCATCTCCCTCCAGGGCCGCATAGAGGGAAACCGAATCAGCGGTTTCCTCGCGAAACACGGCATTCATGGCGGGTGATGCATGCTGAAGGAGATAGTCGATTACACGAGGATGCCGCTGTATGAGGACGTACAGCGGATGGGATGAAGGGATCGGACGCAAGCGCCGTATGATGGTGGGAACAAGTTCCCCCGCATACTCCCGTTCGCCTCTGCGTAATTCAAAGAGGTCCCTGTACTCCCCGATCAACCAGTCATCCGAGTAGACAGCGGTTTGACCCACGCAAGGGACAGCGGTCCAGCAGAGAAGCGGTACAGTGAATGAAAGCACGATGGCAAAAAGCAGGCTGCGCTTCCGTCCCCACCGAAGACACTGCACTGGTGAACGGAAACGATCATCCTCCCTTCTGTCTGTGAACAGCATCGGTGGAAAAGCAGGTGTTCGTGATCCGTAATACATTCGATATCCAGCTTCTGAAAGAAACCTGTGGAGAAGCAGGAAACATTATCGGTTTTTGGGCGAAAAAGCAAATAACGGCAGAACATCAATCCGGCGTCAGACGCCTCAGGGGGTATCCACGACGGCAGTGATGCCGGCATGTACTCTGGCAGCCAGGGGAAACGGCGTGTGCAGTCGTTCCTTTCGTCCGGAAGAAATCATGCCCATATCGACTCGCGGGAGAACGACGTGGTTGCGCGTGTGTACCGATGCAACGATTTTCTCGCCACGGAAACGGGAACGCACGAAGTTCAGTAAAGGACCGGTAAAACTGCCTTCGCTCGATGCCCCGGAAAGCAATGTATTTCCGACAATTGCTGAATTGCTGATCGTTCCGCCAGCATTGAATATGACGATACCGCCGGAATGCGACCGGGCGGCATTTTCATAAATCAGTGTGGAATGAATGACCGTCCATCCGAAGGAAACATACACCCCGCCACCCGCTGCGATTCCACCTTCTGCGACCGCTTCATTCCCGAAAATATCACATTCCCTGAGTGTTAGCCTGCCACGATGAAAGCGTCCGCCGGCGTAGATACCACCACCCTCGCGTGCCCTGCCATCCCGTACGGTACAGCCGGTGAGCTGCAGATTTCCGTCTCTCTCAAGAAAGACGACGCCACCGAAGGCATTGTCCGCAACGCCGGAAACATCTCCACCCCGAAGTATCAGATGTTCGAGACGGACGGTCCGCTCGTGCCCGGGATTGAGATGGAATACACGGTACGGAGACTGTCCGGGGATGCGTACCTGTAAAGTGACAATGCGCTTCGCGTCCATATTCCGGTTTCGTCCGTCAATATGAATGGATTTTCCCTCCACCGACAATGCCGATGTGAGCGAAATGTTTTCTTCGCCTGCGCGTAACGCGAACACCACACGGTCGCCGTCGCCTGCGCGTTCGAGGATGCTGCGCAAGGACTGCGGACCGCTGTCCCTGTTCGTCGTTACCGTCCAGGTCGTCGTCGCCATCGCGCTGCCGAACAGCGCAAAAAATACTCCGAATATCAATGTTGCTTTCATCATGACACTTCCTTTCTCATACTGAACGTTATCCATCGGGAGTGGAAGCACAGCTGGGATATCCAGCATCCACAATGGCAAGCTAGCAGATGAACCTTACTGTGGACTGAAATGCAGATGAAATTTCTGTAGGAATCCCCGAGCCCACCTATCGCAGCATGACTGCCGGCTGTGCGCCAATGTCCTGGCAAGTACAGCGGCATCAACGCGCAGCGGCATCGATGTACTGCTGCATTGAAGCGCTCTGCTGCATCATTTTCCCGGACAGCAGCGCAGGAAGTACCGGCTTCCCGGATGAACGCGTTTCGTTGTACGAAGTATATACGTCTACTGTTTATGCAGAATCGAATGCACAGCCCCGAAGCCCTCGACATGGAACCCTGAATCATCATACCGGAATTCCGGCACATCAACGCCGAAGACCATCGACGTTATGTGAACAGCCGGAAAGCTCCGCTCACCTTCCCATACGAGAGAAGGTCTGTGTTGCCTCTCTCCGAAAGCGGGATAGTAGTCGGACTTGATGTGTTGCATGTTCCCTTCTCCTTCAACCCGAATGTGCACAGCGTCGTCGCCACGACCGGCAGTGAACTCCTGCGAACCTGTTGGTGAAATCGACACCTCCGGATGGAAGTGCAGAAGGCTCCGGTAACGGTGTTGCCCGTGTCCGTGCAGCCAGTCGGCGATAAGCAAGAGTCCCGGGCAGAGCAGCATGGCACGCTCGTGCAGCATACCGGATTGCAGACGGGTGTACCCGTCGTGCATGCCACGCAGCAGTGTGTACCCCTCATGTTCTTTCCGCGAACTATGCCGGATGTGCGCCCTGCGCCCCACACGGAAACTTT
>JAGTUW010000138.1 GCA_018224345.1 Bacteroidota bacterium | reverse complement strand
TTCGAGCTCCTGGTTGTTCTCCTGCACAGCCCGTGACAGACGTTCGCGCTCTTCGTCACGAATCATGCGCTCCAGGGCAAAGCCCAGTTCCGGCAATACGCTTCGTATTGTCCGTATATCAGACTTGGTAAAAGCCGTCGCGCGCGCAAGGATGACAGCACCGAGCACTCTGCCATCGACAAAAAACGGCAGTGTTGCAATTTCCGAGGGACGCGCCACACCGGCTACGGTCTCGAAGCGGATTTCCGGATTGTCGAGGCCATGAATAAAATGCGCATCCTCAGCGAGCAGAGCATGCGCGAGCGTTCCCGATGGATGACGCGCATTCAATGCGGGAAGTTCGGTATAGGGGATCCCCACGGCGGCAATCGGATTGAGCAAACGCGAATGCTCGTCATTCAGATAGAAAACCCCGATCATGGCATCGCAGACCCTGGCCAGGTCTCGACAGACCTGTTCAGCCAATTCCTGCGTGCTGCCGTGTGTGACGAGACCGCTGGTCACTGCCGCACTCTTTCTGCCGCTGCGCAGTTCGGTATCCACCGTATCTACCATACCGTTGAATGCCTTTGCGAGGGTATTCAATTCGGATATTCTCGAGGACGGCAAACGAATATCCATATCCCCATCTGCGACACGGTTTGCCATCCTGGCCATCGAACGCAGCGGACTCGCCAGCCCGTGTGCAATGACAAGACCGACTGTCACTACCAGTGCCATGGCTGCAAGAATCCAGAGCATCGTGGTAAACATCTGTTTGCGCAGCGGCGCGGTCAGTTCTTCGTAATCCTGCTTGGCGACAAATCCCCATTGGAGACGCGGCAACCATGAATATGCTGCGGCAACCCTGGTGCCACGATAGTCATCGGCAATGACAAATCCTGTCTCACCTGTCAACGCCTGTTGCGCCGGCCGCGCCTGTATTCTGTAGCGCAAAGGCGCGTTCTGTTGCCAGCGTAATCTGCTCAGTGCCATCCCGTCGGTGCGCAAAATAAAGGTTTCGCCAGATTCGCCCAGGCCGGTGCGGTCTGACAGCATCGGATACAGACTCGCATCCAGATCGATGTTGAGGAGCAGGACCAGCGAGGAATTGCGCCGTTGGGTACCATCAGGCAGCGGGATGTTGACCGCTACATGAAAATGTTCGTGTTTTGATATGAGAGGGTCGTAGTGGAAGTCGCTGAACTCTACTTCGCTGCTCCCGGAGACTTTTGCCAGGAAGCCCTTCATCTGGAATATCCGTCCCTCCATATGATCCATGGTAGACATGACGATGCGTCCACTTCCACCATCGATCAGGAAGGCAGCGTCGTAGGCCTGATAATTCGAGATGATATTACGCAGAAAGCCCATTGCATTTCTGGCCACCACATCCTGCCGGGTGTGTTTCTCCCTGTCATACCGTTCCGCGAGTGATTGGAAGGCAATGTTCTGCGAGAGCATGGTCAGATCACCGATACGCTCATCGAACCACTTTTCGACGAAAAGGATTTTCAGATCGCGCACTGCCGTGAGCTTGAACTCTGCCGTAGATTTGATATTCGCCACTTCCGATTGATAGACCAGAATGGCGAACAGCAACAGGGGAAACACCGCAAGCAGTACAAACCACATCCCCAGCCACGAACGCATATTTCTGACCGGCATTTTCATTTTGGATACTCCGTGGAGAAACATTATGGGATGAGAACCGAGCGGCACATCAGACCCGGTGTGATCGTTTTCTGTACAATCCTGTCCGGGGCAATACGAGACTGTAGTTCGCCCGGAATGCTTCGGGAGTATATTCACTCCGGCCCAGCAGCAGATACCCGCCCGCTTTCAGGGCGGCATCGAGTTTATTGAAGATAGTTTCCTGCGCGGACGCTCCGTAGTACATAAGCAGATTGCGACAGGCCAGCATATCGAATTGACTGAACAGCACATCGGGAGGCAGATGCTGACGTTCGTCGAGCAGATCATGCCGCACATAACGCACACGCTGCCGGATCTCCGGATGGAGGACATACAGCCCCTCGCGTTCGACAAACCATCGGCGCAGTCTGCCAAGTGTGACGTGCTCGAGATCACGCGCGGTGTAGCGACCCTCCCGCGCGCGCGCTATCAATGTTGCGTCGATATCGGTACCGAACAGTGTTGTATATATCTGCTCGATCTGCGGATGCCGCAGTTCCGCCACGAGAATCGCGAGGGACGCCGACTCCTGGCCCGCGGCACAGGCCGCCGACCATATACGCAACCGTGATTGCTGTCCCTGTCTGTTGCATTCGACGATGTCAGGAAGTACCTGCTCGGCAAGAAGATCAAACAACAGAGGGTCACGGAAAAACATGGAGACGGGAACCGACAGTGAATGCAGCAACTCCTTGAGCTCGGCGCCACCGTCGCTACGGAGAAGCTGGATGTATTCGCTGTAATCGCCACATGCGGTTTCAGCCAGTCTCTTGTCGAGCCGGCGTGACAGAAAGGCCGGGCGGTAGCCACTGGTATCGATGCGGAATTTCTCTCTGAGCATTCCGAGAATTTCACTCTGTCCCGTTGTGTCCATGTCGACTGATTCTCCAATGGGAAAGTACAGAACAGCGTATCTCAATATGCAAAAGCAGCAGTCCCGCCGCAATACAATCCTCAACAGCAGGGCCGCTCCCTCTGCTGTCGCGGTCATCCGGGCGAGGTCGTCCCCGTAATCTTCATCAGCGGCTCGCGGGTGAGGGCGTCGCCTCTGTTGTTTCGCCCGGAAATGGTGACGGGGGCGAGTCCTGTTCCTGCGTTGTCCGTTCGTCCGTCTGCAGGGCGCTCGGCAGCAAGCGCAGTTCATAGAGGTCAAGTCGGCGATCCTTGATCGTACGCACACTGCCGTGTTCGTGCAATTCCATGAGCAGCTCGAGATCGACGTCGGCAATGAGCGTCATTTCGGTATTGGGTGTAGCTTCGGCTTTTATGGAATTAAGTGGAAACGCGAAATCAGACGGAGTGAATATCGCAGATTGTGCGTACTGAATGTCCATATTGTTGACCTTCGGCAGATTCCCGACGGCGCCGGCGATGACGACATAGCATTCATTCTCTATGGCGCGGGCCTGGGCGCAGAGACGGACACGATTGTAACCGTTCTGTGTATCGGTCAGGAAAGGCACGAAGAGTATCTGCACGCCCTGCTCGGCATAGAATCGTGCGAGTTCGGGAAATTCCACATCATAGCAGATGAGGATACCGATTTTCCCTGCATCCGTGTCAAAAATCCTGATCTGATTTCCTCCGACCATTCCCCAGGCGTCGACTTCCGAGGGTGTCGGATGAATTTTGCTGAACTGATCCCAACTACCGTCACGGCGGCAGAGATAGGAGACATTATACAGCCCGTCTTCATCGAGCACGGGAATACTGCCGGCAATGATATTGACATTATAAGCAACGGCAAATTCCACGAATTTCCTGCGAATAGGTTCGGAATGTGCCGCCAGTGCGCGAATGGCTCTGGCCTCTCCGAGATGGTTGAATTCAGCCATCAGCGGCGCATTGAATAATTCCGGAAACAGAATGAAATCAGACTGATAATCGCTGACGGCATCGACAAAATACTCTATCTGCTCAGCCAGCGCTTCAAAACTGTCGAAATGCCGCATCTGCCATTGCACAACCCCGATGCGCACCACTGGCTTGGGCCTCTTGATCAGCAGTTGCTTTTCTTCATAGTATATATTGATCCATTCGAGCAGCGTCGCGTATTCGAGAGAGGAAGTATCGCCGGGGAGATAGTTGCGGAGAATCTTGCGAACGTGAAAATCATTCGACAACTGAAATGTCAATGTGGAATCATAGATTTCCTTGAGCCGTACCTTCTCTATATATTCCCGCGGCGTCATACGATCGGCGTAATGCGTGTAGGTGGGAATCCTTCCTCCTGCGACGATGGCGCGGAGATTGAGATTCTCGCAGAGTTCCTTGCGGGCGTCGTAGAGACGGCGACCGAGTCGCATGCCGCGGAAATCCGGATCGACGAAGAGTTCGATACCGTAGAGGACGTCCCCGTTCGCTTCATGAGTATCGAAGGTATAATTCCCTGTAATCAGTTCGTAGGTGTGCGTATCGCCGAACTGACGATAATCAACAATGATGGCCAGTGCGCAGGCAGCGACCTTGCCGTCAACGATGACGCACAACTGACCTTCCGGAAAAATATCCAGTAGCTTCCTGATTGCCGCCTCACTCCATATCATGCCATCGATATCTGCATAGGCGTTTTTCATCGCTGCCTGCAGGTCGAGGTAATCTTCCAATCGCAGATGCCGCAGCTCGATGCGCTGTTCTGTATTCATACTACCGTGTTCAACTCCTTTCGTTTCTGCATGGTCTTCCCTGTTCATTTCTGCCCCTCATGGGTGGGACCTACAATCCCGCGCAGAGATCGTCAACCGGAGAAGAAAGCTGTTCTCCGAAAAATTCGAAATGCAGCACATTGCCGATTTTCTCGATGACACCCGAGGCCTCGATGGTCTCCTGATAGGATTCATAGCACCGGAGGCAGGACCGCATCATTTCTCGATCCTCTTCCCGCAAAGAAACAACGCAGTCGATTTCCTCATCGCTGGAATGCTTGAGCCGGATGCGTCCATCGATGAATGTCTCTTCCCCGCTGTCCCGTACCGTCAGCAGTGCCAGACGCTGCAGATAATCATGTCCGCGTTCCTTCATTTCCAGATACACACGTTTGACGACAGCATGCGTGACAAGATGGTCATGAAAACCGCTTATGCCGTGCACAGCGTATGTGATCAGGATTTCGGGACGCAGTGCAGTGATATGGGTCTCGACGGCCCGTTCGAGCTTGCGGGGATCGATATTCTTCAACCCGCTGTCAGGATAATCCAGAACAGTCATTCCCGTCAATCCCAATGTTTGCTCGACGGCGTGCATCTCGCCGAGTCGGAGCACCCCCATTTGTTCGACATCGAGGCCAAGCGCATGCCGTACTCTCGTGGCTCCTCCTCTTGTCAGTGTCAACAAATGGACCTGATGTCCGTCGCCAAGCTGACGGTGTATAACGGCAGCGGGACCGAACGATTCATCATCGGGATGTGGGAAAATATACAGTATGCGCATGTCGCCCTCTCAGGTGAATGTAACATTTCCATCGCTTCCTCATCAGAATATTTCCAGAGGTGACGGACACCTGGCCCGCAACACTCTGTCTCGATTCCGGCGGATTCAATGCCCAAACGGGACAGAACAATTTCCTATTTCCATATTGCAGAAGCAAATCGCGATATTCTTCACATTCCCCCTGTGCGGCATACCCTTTGAGGAAGTTTCTGTGTAACTTTGTAGATGTTATCAGGGAGACACTTCTCCGTCAACGTCTGAAAGGAATGATGATATGCAGAAAAACCTCACCGACAGCGTCAAACACGATTTCATCGCAGATATCGAGCTTTTCCAGGATCTTACGCCGGAACAGAAAGACATTGTTATCGAGCGCTTCGAGACACTCAGGGTCGCGAAAGGAGACCTGCTGTTTGCCGAGAATTCCGAGCGCGAATCTCTCTATATCGTCTTTGACGGAGAGATCGAGCTGATCAAACGCACGCCCTTCGGAATGGAAAAGCGGATTTCAATTTTCTCGCGCTTCGATTTTATCGGGGAGGGCGTGTTGATGGACAAATCGCCGCATGCCACATCTGCGCGTGCAATACTGGACTGCACGGTATTCGCCATCAGCCGGGATCACCTGGAGGCCCTGTTCGAGGAACACGGGAACATCGGTATCAAGGTAATTTCCCGGGTAGCGCACGTGATTTCCCGACGTATGCGCATGATCACCACGCATGTGGCCAACATCGCCGTGCAGTACGACAGCGGACGAACACGCATGGAACATGATCTGCTGGGTGATCGCCGTGTACCCGCCGAACGGTTTTACGGAATTCAGACAATGCGGGCAATGGAGAACTTCAATATTTCTGGTGTCCCACTCAGCTTCTATCCCACACTGCTCGAGGGACTCGCCATGGTGAAAATGGCGGCTGCCAAAGCAAATTACGATCTCGGACTTCTCTCCAAACCCATCACAGACGCCATTATACAGGCCTGCACGGATATCATCAACGGGCGACTGCATACACATTTCGTCGTCGATATGATGCAAGGCGGTGCCGGCACTTCAACGAATATGAATGCGAATGAAGTCATCGCCAATCGTGCACTGGAGATTCTCGGATACGAAAAAGGAAATTACCGCATCGTGCATCCCAACAATCACATCAATCTGTCACAGTCCACCAACGACGCCTATCCTACCGCTGTCAAGCTCGCCTTGCTGCGAGGCAATGCAGCGTTCATCGAGGTTCTCGAACGTCTGATCACCTCGATGCGCGTCAAGGCAGTGGAATTCGCGAATGTACTGAAAATGGGCCGAACGCAGTTGCAGGATGCTGTACCGATGACACTCGGACAAACCTTCGAGGCCTGGGCCGTGACACTCGAGGAGGAAGTCGAACGCATCAATGACAATGTCAAGCTCTTCCTGGAAATCAATATGGGCGCGACGGCGATAGGAACGGGACTGAACGCACCAAAAGGCTATGGGGACAAGGTCGTCGTTCACCTGCGCGACATCAGTGGTATGGAGGTACGCATGGCGCGGAATCTTGTCGAAGCCACGCAGGACACCGGCGCATTCATCATGTACTCATCCGCCGTCAAGCGGCTGGCGGTCAAGCTGTCGAAAATCTGCAACGATCTCCGGCTCCTCTCTTCCGGTCCGCGCGCAGGAATCAATGAGATCAATCTCCCCCCGATGCAACCCGGTTCGTCGATCATGCCCGGGAAAGTCAATCCCGTTATTCCGGAAGTAGTCAATCAGATCGCATTCAAGGTCATCGGCAACGACCTGACGGTGACCATGGCTGTCGAAGCCGGACAGCTCGAACTCAATGTGTTCGAGCCGGTCATCGTGCAAAGTCTCTTCGAGAGCGTCGAAATGCTCAAGAACGGCATGGAGACCCTGAATCATCGCTGCATTCAGGACATCACCGCGAATGCCGAACATTCCCGCCGCCTCGTCGAGGGCAGTATCGGCCTGGTCACCGCGCTCAACCCCGTGCTCGGCTATGAGGTGTGCACTACACTTGCCAAAGAGGCACTCGAAAGCGGCCGTGGCGTGTATGACCTCGTTCTGGAGAAAAAACTGCTCACCCGCGAAGAAGTCGACCGCCTTCTCGCACCGGAAAACATGATCGGCTGACACACCATGAAGGATGCCTTGCAGCGCATCCCTTCGGAAGACCGTCTGCGGCACAACGCAACATCAGCGGCATGAAAAAGGCATTGCAGTAGCTCGACAAGGGTGGGGTGCTCGGCATCTTTCCTGCCGGTGAGGTCGCGCACTACAATCTTGCGCGCCGTGATGTACTGGATCCTGAGTGGCACGAAGGTGTCGGACGGATTGTCCAACGCAGTGAAGCTCCTGTTCTGCCTGTCTACTTTGATGGAAACAACAGCACATTTTCTGATGCTGCTGTGGCGTGGGATCGGAACGTATGTTGCCCGCAATCCGCGTTATCGTAACCTCTTTGGTCCGGTAAGTATCAGCAACGCCTATACGGATACAAGCAGGCAGCTTCTGGTCCAGTTCTTCCGGGAACGGGATGCAGACGAGCGGGCACGATTGGTTCGCGCAATCACCCCGCCACGAACGAGGCCTCTCCGGGGCTTTGATCCAAAAACGATGTCGACAGTCCTGCGTGATCTCAGTGATCTTTCAACGCTGATCTCGGAAATCGAGCAGGATAAAAAGGAAATCCCGATTCTGCTCAAACAGTATCTGAAGCTCGGTGGCGTGTTGCTCGGATTCAATGTCGATGCTGCATTCAGCAACGCGCTCGACGGACTCATTCTCGTCGATCTGACGAAAAGCGACATTCGGCTTCTGAAACGATATCTGGGTAACGCGGGAGCCGATGGATTTCTCACCTACTGGAGATCACGCAACGCATAATCCGGTTTATCACAGCATTACAACAACGAATACCGTAAGCCGAGTGCCAGCGCCTGCTTGATCTGTGTGCGACGTGTCTGGGAAATCTCGTGAACGATCAACACGTTCAGTGACACATTGACATAATCATTGACTTTCGCGGACAGTGTGTTGTCCCAGCGTGCATCCCACACATCGAACTGATCGAAGGCGGAAAATAAATTGAGCTGCGAAGTGTAGAGAATGTTTTCCATGATTTCGAGTTTCAGTCCGGTTGCCGATTCGATACCTGTCTGAAACCGGTATGTTTCAATCTTATCAGGAGTATCGGGATCATCGGCGAAGCCGTAGCGGGACGAAAAGGTCTGTTTGAACGCCACACCAAGGCGAGTAAAAAACACATCGCCACGTGCGTAGGTGAAACCGGCGGACTGTATCAGATAGGCCGGATCCCAGAAGCCGGAGGTTTGTACCCGTTCCTCTACACCGGTATCGTCGTTGATCTCATTGTTGTACCCGGGTGCCATTTGTGTCCGAAGCTGATTGGCGATGTAGGGATCAATTTTCCAGCCGATATCTCTTGAATATATACTTTCCCAGAAAAGCTCATCCTCGGATTTTTCAAAATCCGCTTCCCCCAGTTTGGTCTGCCCATACGCAATTTTCAATGTGTTTTTCCACAACGCATCGGTGTACTTATAGGCGAACAGGCCGTTGGTAAGGAAGGTCCATGCCAGGGTGTTCTCGCCTCCCTGCGTCCAGTCATGCAGGGTTACCTGTGTCAGATTGAAACCCGCAATGAGTGTATTATTCCATCCTTCCACGTATTCGTTGTCGTCCTGTGCAAACATTGTACCGGCGAGGAGCACCAAGATTATGACGATGGAAGAAAAACGAAACAGCATGATGAAGCCTCCTGTGTTTCAATGATCAAATTGCAATATGCGTGATTTTCGTCGCACACGAGTGGCGGCCCATCGTTCGAACAACAAGGTAAGGATGGCCAGAAAGACCAGTGTCGCTCCAGTGGCGATCGGTGAAGGATAGATAAGTCGCGCGAGAACATTGATGATGATTGTCATACCGACTGCGGCGATGATGATCCCAGCGAAAATCCCCGTGCTGCGATCTCCCTTGCGCAGGGGACGGGAGAAGGGCAGATAGGGACTGCTCATCACGAGAAGTTGCATGATGACATGTGAGAGCAGACACAGCACCAGGACGTGAATGACGACATGCTGATAGTGTTCAAAATAAATCAGGAAAATCACACCGAGTCCAAGGACATACGGCAGCACGAAAAGCACCATCAGCACATCCTTCATCGCAAGTACGAGTTTGCCTTTGTCCGCAGGCGTCGCGTGAAAAATCCACGAGGCCTGCCATGAATCACTGCGCACCATCGAGGCCAGCAGTAGCACGGGGAAAAACGCCATGGCGAAATAGAGGAGATTGGCTTTTGCCACATGTTCCGCCGGTTGAACGAAAGGATCGGCGAGTCCTCCACCCGAACTGAGCCCGGAAATCAGGTACAGTATGGTCAACGGAATAATCGCCAACACGGATAAGCGGAACTTCATATCGTACTTGAACTGATTCCGTATGAGCAGCGCTGCCGCACGGCCTTCATTGCGTCCGAACAGGGGGAGGGTCGAAAATCCGCGTCGTACCGGCGGTCGATTTCCCTCACTGTTCTCATCGAGACGCGAAAGGATGTTCGCATACTCGAGAGAGAGTTTTCCGTACGCGTACAGGGCGAGCAGCAACGTGACGCCGATACCTGTCAGACCCGAAGCCAGACTCAGCCAGATACGATTCCCTGCCGCGATCTGCATCAGACTGGAAAACCACGTCGGTGGCAGGATAAGCATCCACGCTTTCTGCTCAAGATGCATTATCCCGATTGCCTCCTCGTTGAGGAATGTGGAAAACACCATACCGCTGCCGTACACGAAGAATGCGAGCAGAAGCTGCAGATAGCTGAACATTCGACGCAGCTTTTTCGGGTGCACGACGTGCATGAGATTCACGTAAAGAAAGATGATGAACAGCGCGACGAGCAGTGCCGCACCGAACATGCCTGCAAGCGCGGCGATACCGAGAAACGGTTGAAACCCATAGCGGAAGGTGTAGAACAAGGCGGGCAGCAGTCCTATAGCCGCGGTGATGACACCGAGATAGATGAGCAGATTCGCCATCCGCGCTGCAAAAAAGGTGCGAGAGGTCACCGGTCTGTGCGCGAGGATATGGTAGTCCTCCGGTGAAATGATGATGGATTGAAACTCCACCATGACCGATGTGGCAATGGCGAACATGACAATGGTCATCATGACCGTTCCGGTAAAGAAGAGATCTGTATTGACAATAATCATCAGGGAAAGTACAAGGCCGAGGAAACCGTAAAAGACGAGAATCTGCCAGAGTCCCGGGATACGGCCTTTCTTCTGTTTTCTTCCTGATGATGCGAATATGCCTGTTCGAAAGTCAACCTTGAGCGAAGCACGCACAAGGCCGCGGAACTGTTCCGCATCGATGTCCATGAAATGGAGCAGACGTCGCATTATACCCGATCCAATGCAGCAAGAAAATCAGTAGTCAGCTCCTCGGTATCCCGCAGACCGGTGATCCGGCTGAACGCATCTTCCAGAGACGCCGAGTCCGTATCCTCTACGATACTCTTCGCCGTACCGGAAATAATCTGCTGTCCCTTGTCGATGATGACGATCCGAGTGCACACACGTTCCACCACCTCCAGTATATGTGAGGAGAAGAATATTGTTTTCCCCTGCGCGGCCAGTCTTTTCAGAAGCTCCTTGACGACCATCGCAGCATTCGCATCCAGTCCGTTGAGCGGCTCATCGAGAAAAAGCACTTCCGGACGATGGATCAACGCCGAGGCGATGAGCACTTTCTGTTTCATTCCTTTCGAGAATTCCGCCATGCGCTGATCCTTTGCCTGCAGCATATCGAACAGTTCGAGCAGATCATTGAATCGTGTTTCCGCCGCTTCCGGATCGAGGTGATAGAGACTGGCAACGAAATCAAGGTATTCCGACGGCGTCAGCGTCTCGTACATCGCCCCACTCTCCGGTATATAGCCGATGCGCCTCTTCACCTCCATCGGGTCGCGTTGTATGTCGAAGCCCGCGATTTCGGCGGCTCCTTCCGTCGGCTGCAGTAACCCGGTAAGCATTTTGACGGTTGTGGATTTTCCCGCTCCGTTGGGTCCGAGAAAGCCGAGTATCTCGCCCGGATAGACGGTCAGTGTGAGATGATCGACCGCCGTGTTATCCTCGAAGCGTTTTGTGAGATCTATTGCTCGTATCATGCGGATTGTTTCGGAATCTATGTAGAGATGTGCAAACGTTAACGCAGCAATATCGGAAAAAGCCTGCGGAGTGGGAAGCGTAAAAACAAAAGCGGCCCGGGGACAATATTGCCCGGGCCGCAGAGAGAGATCACTGTTCCATTATTCCCAGTCGCAGCGCAGTATGGTGCCGTTGTGTCCGACCACAAACTGCTGCTTTCGCGAAATGTTCGCAACCGACATCAGGCCGACATCGGAAACACGGGGGAGCTTGGTCCACGTACGGCCACCATTGTTGCTGACCAGTACCGTACCGTCCGGCCCGACCGCCATACCGTTAAGCTCGTCCGAAAAGCCGATATCCGCAACGGGCAGAAACAGATTTGTGCGTGCCCTTCCCCAATTGAGCCCGCCATCCTCGGTATAGAAAATGGAACCGCGGGTTCCGCATATCCAGCCGACATTCTCATTGAGGAACATCGCGCTGAGGAGATCCACCGCATCGATGTCTTCATCCTCGATGGTGATGGTGACCCAACTCGCACCGTCATCACAGCTGCGAAAGACCGAACCACGATCACCGACAGCAAGCCAGCAGGAACCTTCGATGTGAGCGACACTGTGCACACGCAACGATTGCGGGAAGGTACCGGTCGTCCAATGCTGTCCACCATCGAGTGACCGGCAATACTTTCCGTCGGTACCGACGGCGACTGCCACGGTTCCGTCATGAACATCGACGTTCAGGAGGTTGAAACTCTTTTCCTGCTGCATCGGCGTCCAACTGCGCCCGCCGTCCGTCGTCCTGGCAATATAGCCCATGTAACCAACGACGATACCAGTATTCGCATCGAACATACCGATATCGTTGAGTTCTATCGCCTCTACGGTTGCGTCGTACCAGGACTCTCCACCGTCGGTAGTATACAGGAGGGATCCGTCATTGCCGACGATCCAGCCGCTGTTTCCTGTAAAATCGATCTGGTACCAGGATGTGCGTGGACCTTTGCTGACCGAGGCCCAGGTATCGCCCCAGTCCGTCGACCGCAACAACACGCCCTCGACGCCGAGCGCGATGCCTGTTCCGTAATCACTGAACGACACGTCCATCAGATCCTTATCGGTGCCGGAGTTGACTTTCCGCCACGTGTCCCCACCGTCCTCTGTTTTGAGAATCACTCCCCCTTTCCCAATACACCACCCATTTCTGTCGCCGGTAAAGTACATGGATATGAGGGTCACAGCGGTGGGAGTTTCGATCATATTCCAACGCTCACCGCGGTTCGTGGTTTTGAGTATCAGACCATTGCCACCGCAGATGAAGCGGACGCGATCATTGACGTAGTATATGTACTCAGGGCTTCCGGGGAGATCGAAATCCTTTTTAATCCATGTCGTCCCGCCATTGCTCGTCTCGAGAATCAGGCCGTTCCAGCCCATCGCCCAGCCACGGCGATCGTCATCGAAATAAATCGAACGCAGAAAAAATGGTTCGCTGTATGATTTGTCAAGCCAGGTGTTGCCACCGTCGGTGGTATGGAGAATCAATCCCCCGACACCACAGGCCCAGCCAACCTCCCTGCTGAAAAAGTTAATGGCATAGACACGTTTGGTCGTGCCTGTACTCTGGCGGTGCCAGGTGCGCCCGCCATCGGTCGTCCGTGTGATAATCCCATCCTCGCCGCAAGCCCAGCCATACTGTGCATCATAAAAACTCTGATCATGCAAGGAGATGTTCGTGTTGCTCTCGGTCAGATCCCAGGTCTCACCGTCGTCGGTCGAACGGATGATGCGTCCCTGATCACCAACAATAATGATGTGATTGTCTTCCGGTCGTTGTATACTGTTGTTGGTGACACCGTGCGGAAGTGGATTGATCCATTTCCATACTTGTGCATGTGTTGTAAGGGAAAAAGCGACCAGCAACAATACAACAATCCCGCTTCGTTTCCCTGCGTAAATGACCACCTTAGCGATGCGATTTCTCATGAGCACTGTCCTCGACTTATTTTGGACGACTGGATATAATCAAGGGGAAAATACATCACCGCAAGCGAAAATGAAAACGGAAGCCGTAAAAACACCTATATTTGTGTATGTTCTTTTCCGAACAACAGCAACAGGACGCGTGCAAACATGCCCAGAACCATATTTCTGCTTCTCGCTCTTTCATTGCTTTTTCCGGCCTGCTCCCCGACAGAACGAGGCGACACACCATTGATTGTCACCAGTATCGCACCGCTCGGAAGCTGGATCAGCGCTGTCGGAGGCGATGATGTCGAAGTGCTGATTCTGCTTCCCTCGACAATGAACCCCCACACCTTTGAATTGACGCCCGTCCAGCTACGTCAGGCAGGCCAGGCTTCGATGATCGTTCTCAATGGCGCAGGACTCGAATTCTGGGCATCACGCCTTCTGGATAATCTCAGTGACAAGGACATTCCCGTTGTCACACTCAGTGATTTCGTCGACCTGCTGCAGGTCGGACATGAACACGAGGCACACGATCATCGAGGACATGACCACGGGGGGGATCACCAGCGAGCGCATACTCACGAAGCCGGGAACCCGCATTTCTGGCTCGATCCCGCTATCGCCGCACACTCGGTGATGCGCATTGCGGATCGGATTGCGGACATTCTTCCGGAGAAGAGAGACAGTATCATCGCCAGAGCGGAGGCCTACCGGCTGGCGCTGCTTGAACTGGATGCTGAAATCGCAGTGGAAGTTTCGACTTGGAAGCAGCACCGTTTTATCGGAGATCACAGTGCCTGGGTTTATTTCGCCCGTCGGTACGATCTTGAAGAAGCTGGCGTGATCGAGGCGATTCCGGGCAGGGAAATTTCTGCGCGCGCCCTGGCAGATCTGATCGCATTGATGCAATCCCGGCAGGTGAATGTCGTGTTTTCCGACATGAGAAATGCCAGCCGGGCGGCTGACATACTGGCGGAGGAAACAGGGGCCCGTCTCGTGCGACTCGACCCGATCGGTGCAGTGGAAAGTGATTATATTGACATCATGCGCTTCAATGTGAGTGAAATGGCAAAGGTCATGCAATGACGCACACCTACGACATAGAATTTCGCGATGTCTCCGTCAGCTACGATCATCTTCCTGCACTGGAACATATCAGTTTCGGCATTCCCACCGGCAGTTTCTGGGGAATCATCGGTCCAAACGGGTCAGGAAAAAGCACCCTTGTCAAAACAGCGCTCGGCCTGCTCAAACCGGCACAAGGAACGGTACGGACCCTCGGTCACGATCCTGCGGATCTTGGTTCCCTGCGTTCACGCATAGGATATGTCCCACAATACGCCGCGCTGGATTTCACCTTCCCCTTGCAGGTTATCGATGTTGTCGCAATGGGCTTGTACGGAAAGATCGGGCTGTTCCGACGCGTCACGCGCAGGCATCGCCTGCTTGCTATGGAAGCACTCGCACGCGTTCAGATGCAGGAGTTTTCCGAACGACAGATCAGCGCACTCTCCGGTGGGCAGCGACAGCGCGTCCTTATCGCACGCGCGCTCGTAGTCAATCCCTCCCTGCTCATACTCGACGAACCCACAGCGGCGCTGGATCATAATTCCTCTGAAGGACTGTATGACTGGATCAGCACACTGCATCGCGAAAGCGGCATGACCATTATTCTCGTAACCCATGACATCGGCGTGGTCAGCGAGCATGTGGATTCCATCGCCTGCCTCAATCGTACGCTGGTTGCGCACGGCCGGCCGGAGGATGTCATGCATGCGCCGACCATAGAAAACATGTACGGCTGCGGTGCCTTGCTGTTCGGACACGGCGATGTACCGCATATGGTCGTCCGGAGGAACGAAGATAATGGCAGGAGCAAGAACGGGGAGACTGGCGGCTGACCACCGGTTACGGGGTTCACTGCCTGAAGATGGGTACTGCGGTGTTGCGGCTGAATCAAAGCTCAGCTTGTGCCCGGGGCGAGATGCTATTCGAAATATGAGACAACCTTGGGTCGTCCTGCATCCTGTTGAAACACTTTTTTGGCGACGGCATCATTCAGCGGATTGTAGTAGATATTGGCCGTGCCGGCGAAATCAATCTCCCCTTCCGACATGATCGATCCCACGATTGTAGTCGTTCCGTTGATCTTCGCATCGCCCTTGATCAGAATGTTCGCATCGATTTTGCTGATACCATTGATTTTGGCATCACCCCCGACGATAATGCCAAGATTGTTTCCGGTCGGATCAATCGCGGACACCGTCGCGCCACCGTTGATGGTCAGATCGCCGGTCACGAGAAAGACGCCGTAGCCCGTCATCTGGCCGTTGAGGTGCAGGTCACCGCGTACGTACACGATTTCCGGATTCTCTTTCGTGCCCAACACGAAATTGGAATTGATTGTCGTATTGGAATAAAACTTTCTGGTCGCAAGGGATTCCCACTTCGAAGGATCGATTTCCGGTATTGCCACGGGAGGCGCGCTCGAAACCAGATCACTTCCCGTATTGACATTCGGCTGGAAGACCGAGGTCGCGCCCGCCGGATCGGATGTTGTTTCGTTACTGTACGTCCCGTAACCGTTCACTTTGGAACTCCCTCCGAAACTCAGATTCTGATTTGTATGAATATCCGAGTTAAGATTTGGATTATTGTAATCCGATATCGACACATTTCCGGTCAGATCCATACTTTTGTCCGAAAGAATCCCATAACCAAGGCCGGGAGGACGAATATAATCGGAAGGAATCTCGACAATGGTACGAATCGTGAAAGCCTGGTTGAGAATAGTGCCGGTCGATGTCACCAGGCGTGCGTTGTTGAGTCCCGCATCCGGTCCGCCAGGATACATCGCCCGTGTACGCTCAATGCTGACCGAGAGCGTCCCACCGGAAATGTTTTCATTCGCGTAGCCCGTCATCCACGTGCTGTCCTCCGCCAGTTTACTGACCACGTATTCGACACCACTGCGTGCAAGATTGCGGGCCTGGTTGATTTCGTAGTCATCCACCGCGGTGGCATTGGCATTCAGATTGCTGCGGTTGAGCTGCATCGCGGAATACGACACCACCAATCCCATCCCGACGACCAACAGTAATAACATTTTACCCATGATGAATACTCGCGTCTATTGCTTAAATATAAATTTCTTCCAATCGCCCTGCACGGGGAGAGCGATAGCGTACGTTCATTTCCCGTGACAGTCACGGTATGGCTCGCCGCTTCCACAGGGACAAGGGCTGTTTTTGTTATTGGGGCACGATCACAGGCTCTTCGGGATCACCTGTGCCGGGGTCACCTGTGCCGGGGTCACCTGTGCCGGGATCGCCTGTGCCGGGGTCGCCTGTGCCGGGGTCACCTGTGCCGGGGTCCTGCTGATTGCCGCCTTCTCCCGGGAATGAATCCGCAAGTTGCGGAGCTTCTACGGTCAGATTGCGGGGATACAATCGTTTGTGCCAGTATGCGCCTGCCTGACAGTCGACAGCGACGGCAAGCAATTGTTGGTGATTGACTATGAGTGTCGCATTCTCCTCTTCGAGACTGCCTGCATCCTCGGACGACGAAGCATTGGTATTCGTACTCATGTTATTGTACAGCACATTACTGGTCAGCATGGACGCCTCGACGGAACGCACGGTTGCCGGATCGAACGTCACGTTGTTCTGTTCGTCATAGGCGGTGAACAACACCATACTGCCACGGGTCGACCATTCGAGCGGGACTTGTCCCGGCCGGGATAATCTTCTCGTTACGACCGGACCGGACGCCGTTCGTTGCATTTCATAGAACAGCGTGTCTACGATGCCGTTATTGTCATAATCGGAAAGAAAGGTTATGGATCGGTGTGTGATGGAAATAATCTTTTGGTCGTCCGGTACGCGATATCCCATGTTGTTCAGTTCGCGTTCCATGATCTGACTCATTTCCGCAAGCGAAAGCTGGGAAATCTCATTCATCACTGCATCCCGTGCCGTATCCTGCAGTCCAAAGATCAGGCCCATCATCATCATGAGCACGATCCCGCCGATAATATAAGATCCGAGTGTGTCAAGCATGATATGTCCTCAATGGCTTTTGTAATAAACGAGATTCACGGGATCGTCGAGAAAATCCGATGATACATTGACACGCAAGCGCTTCGTTCTCGTGCGAATGCCGGATGTAACGTTGGGAGTCATCGGATCCACATAGTCGACCAGGCAGCGGATGCGGAAGTTTCCGGCGCGCGGTGTGTTTACGGTAGTGTTGAAACGATGAAAATCATCGAAATCGTTGAAATTCGGATAACTTTCCCAGGAGCCCGCACCGAGGTGATGCGGCGATGTAAAGGAGGACACCGGCGCCGACTCATTGGAGGCCGTCGTGGCGTCGAAGTGTTTGCTGCTGATCTCGCTGATCATCGATTGTCCGACAGCCGTTGCGGCGAGAATGTATTCCGCCTGCGACATCTGTCGCTCGCTCTCGAGCTGCGCCCGATTGATGTTCAGTACCATCAGAGACAACAGCACCAAGGCACCGAGAACCAGCATCATCTGTGCACCACCCATGGCCTTGTTTCTCCGTGTTCGTGGGGGAAATTTTCGTGTTCATCGGGTGAGACCATCATGTTCCGCACCTTCACGGGATGAGCATCACAGTACACAATGTAATGTGTCCACCTTTCAGCATGCTGAATCGCATATTACAAATACCTTACACCTCATCCCCTGAGAGCGCGTTCTCCCCGCCGTCTCACTGGACCTCCTGAATTGGAAGTCAGTGAAATCCGTCACACATTGTGTCATGAGCGAGCTATTCTCACACACCTTCATGCAACGCGCATTCATCGAGGCCATATTGATCGGGGGCATCTGTGCCGTCGTCGGCGTGTATGTCGTACTCAACGGCCTCTCCTTCATCGGCGCAGGAATCTCACACAGCACATTCGCCGGTGTTGCACTCGGCCTGCTGATCGGTGTCGACCCCCTCATCACCGCTCTGCTTTTCTCTGCTCTCACCGCGCTGAGCATCGGGTGGGTCAGTGAGAGAACAGACCTCAAGCATGACACTTCCGTAGGGATTTTCTTCGCCGCGACGATGGCTCTGGGAGTACTGCTCCTCGGCTTCATGCGGGATTACTACGTCGATGTGTTCAGCTATCTCTTCGGAAATATTCTCGCACTGACGGCAACAGACATCTGGATCAGTCTCGGTATGACACTGGTGATCGCAACCGTCATCTTTGCCCTGTTCAAGGAATTTCTCGCGTTGAGCTTCGACGCCGAAGTCGCGTCGGTGATGGGACTTCCCGTCCGCTCTCTCCACTACCTGCTGCTGCTGCTTATAGCGATGACTGTCGTGCTCAGCGTCAAATCCGTCGGCGTCGTCCTCGTCTCCGCCCTCATTGTCACGCCTGCTGCCGCAGCCCATCAACTTACAGTCAACTTCCGCCGCATGATGCTGCTTGCGGTGCTCATCGGCATCGGTTCGTCGGTGAGCGGGCTGCTTCTCAGCTACTATATCGATATCCCTTCGGGAGCGGGCATAGTGTTGATCGCTACTCTGCTCTTCTTTGCATCCTGGCTGTATTCTCCCAGACGGCGGGCCATCAGGAACTTCACTCCGGCCTCCTCCTGATAATCATATATAGATATTGTCATCCGTAAATATACGGTAACAGCACAATCGCTGCGCCGATGACTATGCGTTTGACGCCGCTTGAACGGTATGCCGCACTGCTTTTCTTTTTCAGTGAATGCGTCATGCGTTCACGATAGAAGCGAATGAAATGGAAGGGCATCATGAGCGTGATGAGCAGCACCAAGGCGTAGAGGAGAGATTGCGCGAGTTGCACCGGCTCGAGAATGAAATGCAGCACCAGGAACACGAAGGCGACACCGGTAAGCAGGAAGCCGGCCAGTTCGAACAATGCGGGTTTCCCGCTGGCATAAAAGGCGATTTCCGCGGCGCGATAGCCATCGGGTGCAACGATGGCACGTATGGCGCTTCCGAGATACATCGTCAAAAACGTAACCATCGTGAGGAGTTCAAACGTCTGCATAGCGTTCCCTTCTGGTAAGCCAATGCGGCAATATAAATAAATGATCCGGCATTTTCTATAATCGTACGATTCTGATATCCGGCATGACAAGGAGTCGGGTTGCCGACATCATCTCGACGGGAACGCGATAGTTATTCCCGCAAAACAGCGGAGTGTCCCGCTGCTTTCTGATGGTGCGATATGATTCGGTACAACGTGCCGATATCACCCCACCGTTGCATGATCAGTAAAGGTGCCGTTACTTATATTTTTTCGGGTATTCGTAATAGCGGATCTTACCAATTGTATCAGGAACTTCATGCCAGGTCTCGACCATGAAGTCAATGCAGATGACCCCGCAGGTGGGGAGATTGTC
>JAGTUW010000137.1 GCA_018224345.1 Bacteroidota bacterium | reverse complement strand
CGCACGTGCCGAAGCCCATGTCGCCGGGCAGGGGACAGAGGATTGTCCGTTTCCCCCGCAGCCACCTGCGGCAGCGGAACGTGAAGCGGAACGCCATGCAATGGTGAAAACACAGATAGCCACGGCACGCGGCGGGCGTATGGCCGTGCGCCGGGCGGAAGTGCTTGACGCCCTGCGATCGGTTCCCCGGCATGTGATGGTCCCTGACGCCATGCGACGGAATGCCTATGCCGATTCCCCGCTGCCGATCGGTCACGGACAAACCATATCACAGCCGTATATCGTCGCCATAATGACCGAATTACTCGCGTTGTCGAAGGAAGACAAGGTACTGGAAGTCGGCACCGGTTCGGGATATCAGGCGGCGGTGCTCGCACACATCACGCCCAATGTCTACAGTATCGAAATCGTCGAACCACTGTATCAGCGTGCGCGCAAGGTGTTGAAGGAACAGGGTTACGATTGCGTTCGTCTCAGACACGGCGACGGATATCACGGTTGGGAGGAACATGCCCCCTACGACGCTATTATCGTGACCTGTGCGTCGGGACATCTCCCTCCGCCCTTGTGGAAACAATTGAGAAAGGGGGGACGCATCGTCATTCCAATTGGTGGCACGCATGAGGTGCAGCGACTGATCGTCGTGACAAAGGACGAGGATGGCTCGCGTTCCTCGCGCACTATCATGCCCGTTCGTTTTGTTCCTCTGACCAGGGGGAAGTAATACGGTGCCGCCGGGAGATACCATAGCAGCACCCGGCAGTCGCAGCAACATCACGTTCGTATTGGTGTTTCTGCTGTCCGCCGCTGTTCTTGCATTCGAGATATCATTGATGCGCATTCTGTTGGTGGCGGGCTGGCATCATTTCGCCTTTCTCGTTATCAGCATCGCCCTGTTGGGGTTCGGTGCGAGCGGGGTGTTTCTCTACATATTCCGGCGTGTGGCGCTGGCCAGACCCAATGCCTGGTTGTTCGCTCTGACACTCGCAGCGGGACTCTCGATGCCGGTATGCGTGGTCATTCTGCAGTACATCCCGATTGAAGCACGCTTTCTGCCGACGCTGTTGATGAAGCAGATCGCCTGGTGGTTGTTGTACTGGGCCGTGTTGCTTTTTCCCTTCCTGCTCGGAGCAGCGGGGATCGGCCTGGCGCTGATGATGGCCGGTGAGGGTGTCCCGGCCATGTACGCAAGTAATCTCGCCGGCAGCGCGCTGGGTGCGGCGCTGGTGAATCTGTTGCTCTGGTGGCTGCATCCCTCAGTATTGGCGGGAGTCACCGGTGCAGTGGCGTTGCTCGCTGCTCTGTTTGCACCCGGCTTCCGGCCTTCAGTGCGCAGTTCTTTCATCGCTGCGGCCGGGTTACTCCTGATAGCGGGATATGCATTTGTTCCGACGGACATCCGCAGCGATCCCTGGAAGTATCAGAGCTTTATCGATCAGCTTGTCGAACAGGGCGAGGCGGAACTGGTTGCGGAGCGACGGGGACCATCGGCGCTGATCGATGTCTATTATAGTCCCTCGTTCCATGATATGGCGTTTCTGACAGGATCCGAAGCCCCGCCGCCGATGCATTCAATTCTGATGGACGGTCATCCCGCCGCGTCTGTGCTCGATGTCGAGACGAAAGATCAGGCGTCCGTCATGCGTGGCGTGCTGTCTGCCGCCGCCTATGCGCTGGCGCCATCAGAGCCGGCAGTTTTGCTGCCAGGCGAACTTGGCGGAAACAACATATGGCTTGCCGCGTTGCATGACGCTTCGCGTATCGATGTTGTCCATCATTATCCCCATATCCCCGACATCCTGGAACATGAATTGAGAGATCGTGGCGGAGCAGTGCTGCGGCTTCCGGTGGTGGAATATCACAACGCCTACCCGCGGCATTATATCGACAACACGCGAGAGAAGTACGATGTGATACATTTTGTGGATTTTGAGTCCCTGCCTGCCGGTTCGGGTGGCATTGCCGGACTCGGACAGAATCATTTGATGACGGTCGAGGGAGTCACGGCAGCGCTGCAACTGCTGTCGCCCGAAGGCATACTGCTGATCAGTCGTGGCATACAGGATCCACCACGCGACAATCTGAAAATTCTCACGACGATAGATGAGGCGCTGCGACGCGCATATCTGCCCGACCCGGGGGCGCATGTCGTCATCGTCCGTGATTTCCTGGCTGTCTGCACCATCGTCAAACCGACGCCCTGGTCGCGGACACATCGCGAGTTGGTCGAGGATGTCGTCAGGCAACGGCAGTTGACCGGTGTATGGTGGACGGACATACCGGCGGAGTATCGCAATCAGCCTGACCAGCTCATCGGCCCACCGGATCAGGAAGACGACTGGTATCACATCGCCGCGCAATCGGTTTTCTCCGGTGAAGCCGACGAGTTCATTGACTCATGGATGTTCGATATTCGTCCTCCGACCGACGACCGGCCGTTTTTCTATGATTTCAGCAGGATTGGCGCCATTAATACATTGCGCGGGGTTTTCGGTGATCTCTGGTTGACGCGCGCGGAAGTCGGTTTTCTTTTTGTCCTTGCCGCTATGCTGGGCATCGGCGTCATTGCATTGATACTGACTATTGTTCCTCTCGTGTTTGTGCGTCCCGCATACGGGGCACGCACACTGTTGCCGACGGCAGGCTACTTTGCCTGTCTCGGTCTTGCTTATTTACTTCTGGAGATTACCCTGTTGTCGAAGTTGACCCATCTTATCGGATCACCGGTATTGGCCGCGGCAGTCACCATCGCGACCTTCCTCTTCTTTTCCGGGCTCGGCAGTCTGACCGCGCAGCGGTTTGCAATCACACCGTTGCGTTTGCGTCGCTTGCTGATTCTGCTGGCTGTTTTCGCCTTGGTGATGATGGAGGGGGTGAGTCCGCTCACATCCTTCGCCGGTGCGTTTCCTGACCTGTCTCGCATCGTCATCGCCATTCTGTTCATCGCGCCCATTGCGTTTCTGATGGGCTTTCCCATGCCGGCAGGACTTTCACGTCTGCATCACGGTCCCCGTCAGCTCATTGCCTGGGCCTGGGGCATCAACGGTTTCACTTCCGTACTTGCTGCGCCTGCCGCCACGGCCATCGGGATGATCTGGGGTTTTTATCTCGCCGCTGCCGTCGCCGTCGCCCTGTATCTGCTTGCCATTCCGTTGTTTGCGTTGATGCCGGCCGGCAATCCTCAGTCATGAAAAAAAGGAGTGATACACCATGACCGTATTTCCTCTTCCATACATCATTGCCATTATCATAGCATACGGTATCCCTGCCGGGACCGCTTGCTTCACACTGGAAAGCGATGAGGCCATCAAGCTTGTCTTCACCCGGGAGCATGACAACCGCTGGGAAATGCATACCGATTCCGACGCGGCGACTCCTGCATCCGGGGCGTTCTATGGCAGCATCCATATTGAAGACGATGTACTGACCCTGCTGTCCGACCACGGAGAGTCACGTCTGGATCTCAGGCGACTCGGCGTTCCCGGCGACACGGCGAAGCGGAGCAGCCGCGATACGATTGACATCGACGGATTCCGTTTTTCCATCGACCGTACATCGCAGGGAATGGATCTCCGTCTCGGCAGCGCCACCGACCCCGGTGCGCCGGTGCAGCTCTTTCATGCCAGGTGGGAAGAAGGGGAGTGACATTCGGGATCCCCGAATTATCATTCTTTCCCCGCCCTGGTGCGCAGGAGGTCGACAAAATCAGTCAGAGTCATAATGGTGTCGCGTTGTTCGGGTCTGAATGAAGCATGAAGCGAGGCGGGAAGAATGAGTGCCAGATTGTGGCTCATCATCTCATCGGTTTGCGTAGTACTGATCCCACCTTCCAGGGTGAAAAGGTGTTTGTGTGAAATCCGTAATGCCTCGGACAGTACCTGTCGCCAGCGATCCTTGCATGTTGATTTGACTCCGAGCATCGAAAGTCTGTCGGTAGGGAAATCGAGGTCGTGGTATTCGTGTATTCCCGGAAAAATAAAATCTGGTTGTGCCTTTAATTCCGTATATCCACCGCGTGTAAAACGAAGATGATGCGTGACAAATATCTCCTCGAGATGATGCTCGATGGCATGACCAACCCTGGCTTTGCGACGGTTCAGAGTGCTGAGTGAGTATTGAATGAAATCCTCGACAGTCTCGAATCCCTCCTGCAATCGTTGCAGTACGAGATATCTCTCAAGAGTTCTGAACAGAAATTCCTCACGCTCGAACCAGAGCATAAAGCATGCGTCAGGATCTTCAATGACCGGTGCATCCTGGATCGTAGAACGTGCAAACCGGGAAAAATCGACTGTGGGGGGGAAGGTTGGCCCGAATCGGTCGAATATCCATTCCAGAAAATCCATATCTTCGGGCTCGATCTCGATTTCCAGGTCTTCGAGAATAGAACGGACGAGAAAGTCCGCTTCCCGGTCACTTTCAATGGACAGTTCTTTGATATTGAAACTTTCCGATGTGGTTTCGATACGGAACAGCCAGGCAAGTCTGTTTTCGTGAGTGGAATCCTTTTTTGCCAGGATGACGAGGGCTTCGTTCGCATCGCGCTTGGCAATGAGAAGGAGATCACCTGTCTTCGCCTGCTGAATTGCTTGATTGTCCTGATAGTAAAGACGGAATTCGCTGCGTGAAGGATGCGCTTCCCTCGCGTCGTACCACGTCAGCGTGCCATCGGCGAAGACGCGATCTTCTTCATGCTCACCGAGATAGAGGAAACGTGCCGAAATAATGTTGCGTTCACTTCCCCAGAGTTGTTTCATCGAGGCGACTCCGTTGAACTCGTGTTGATTTGATCGGAGTGCATCGATTTCCACAGCAGACAGTCTTTTGAAGGCTACTCCACTGAAAAAATCTGACAGATACCCGAATGCCGCCATCTATTGATCTCCAGTTATTTCATACGTCCGTATTCTGGAGCGGAGCCACTGCTGCAATGTTTCCGCGAGATCTCCCATCGGAAGACCTCCTTTGTGTTCGAGTGCGCACTCCCATACAACAAGCACTCTCCAACCGCGTCGAACAAGTTCACTGGTGTTCCTCTCATCTCTTGCCCTGTTCCCCTCAAGTTTTTCCGCCCACCACTGGGTCCGGGTTCCCGGAAGTTTGAACAGTCGGCAGTTATGTCCATGCCAGAAGCAGCCATGAACCTGTATAACGGCAGTATATTTCGGAAGTACAATATCGGGTGTGCCCGGCAGATCCTTTCTGTGCAGGCGGTAACGAAAGCCACGTTCATGAAGCAGTTTACGGACAAGTAGTTCCGGTTGTGTATGTTGTCCCCTGATCCCGGCCATCATGCGGCTGCGGGTTTTTCTGGAGACCGTGTCAGACATTTCTACCAGCCAGACGGGATACAGGCTGATCGAAGCTCAGTCGAAGCTGACCAACTGCTTCCTGATGCTCCCCAAGTATGAACGGAAGCATATAATGTGCAATGTTTTCAACAACCGGAACGACGACAGCATTTCCGAATTGCCTGTAGGCCTGTGCGTCAGATACGGGAATAGAGAAACCGGATTGCCCCGCATCGTCGAACCCCATCAGCCGTGCACACTCACGGGGTGTCAGTCGCCTCGGACGACCCGCTGTTTTCACAAGAATTTCCGAACCATCCTTGTAATACCGGGCTGACAGCGTTCTCGCTGTATCATCAGGCCCCACAAGGCCGAATCCGAATCCATTGCCGCGTGCTTTGTGTTTTGCCGCATAGCGTTGCAGATAATCCCACATGTGTGGTGTGAGGATGTACTTCTCGTTGACCCTGGCTTGCGGACCAACCGTGAACGGAAGTTCTTCTGTCTCCGAGCCGTCCTCCGTATGCAGTATGGACCGAATTGTCGGTCCCTCGGTCGCATGACGGACCGGGAGTCCATCAAAACTGAATCCGAGGTCATCTCTGAACCCTGCGATGAAAATGCGCTCCCGGTGTTGCGGAACCCAGCCTTTTGCATCGATAATTCTCCAGTCATAGTGATAGCCGAGTCCATCGAGCGTATCGCGGATCACCCTGAACGTCTTGCCCTTGTCGTGGCGCTCGAGATTCTTTACATTCTCGAGCAGGAAGGCCTTTGGTCTGCGGAATTTCAGAATCCGGGCCACATCGAAGAATAGTGTCCCTTGGGTGTTATCGAGAAAACCATGCGGTCGTCCCAGTGCATTTTTTTTTGATACTCCGGCAATCGAGAAGGGCTGACAGGGGAATCCCGCAACGAGTACATCATGTTCCGGTATAGCGGAAAGCGGGATTTTCGTGATATCACCGGCAATCGGGTGCTCATCGGGAAAGTTCTCGGCGTACGTCGTTCTCGCATACTTGTCCCATTCGCTGGTAAAGACACAGCGGCCCCCTGCAGCTTCAAAACCTTTGCGCATCCCACCGATGCCCGCGAACAGGTCGATGAAGGTGAAGTTGTCCTCCGGGCCTGCAGTGAATGTATGTCTCGATTCGGCAATACGGCGGAGCTGTTCCATGACAGGTTGTTTCGGAACGATTTCACCGCGTTCCCAACGATATACGGTTCGGACATGATACCCTGACTCGATGGCGAATTCCTTTGGTGTCAATCCAGCAGATTCTCTCAATTCTGAAAAAGTCAATCCGGCCTCCTTTTGCTCGCTGGGCGCGTTTGGTGACATTCTGTCGGACAAGATACCCCGAGGATTGAACATATGCAAGTAACGTAGACGGTTTTCGATGCGAGAACGAGTGGTATAGCGATATGAAGTGATGGAGTTGCAGATTCGGCGTTTTAGCCAAAGGATGAGGAATCCTGTCTGTAATTAATTCGGTGCTGCGCAATTTCAGGACGTTAAATCCGGTTAGCCACTGCCTGAACGAATTTTCGGACACATGAAAGAACGTATCTGCAGATAATTCCGCAGCCGGGCGAATCATAGGAAAATAAAATCTGTTTTATCCCTTCATCGGTCATTTGCCTGTTCCATTTGCCTCAGGCCGGAAATTCGAATATCTTTCAGTCTCACACACGAAAGCCGATCGATTTGCGATGAAACATCGGCACACGGAAATACCCGAATATTTCCTGCAATATATATATGGAGAGCACCTGTGCGTCATCTCAAACTTTCATTACTCGCAGCAGGCATTGGTATCCTTCTGAGTGTTCCTGCCTGCACACCTTCCGTTTCCGACAGTGGCGACACCTGGCTGAAAGGAACGGCCGAAGAAAAATTCGATCGTATCGCTGAACAACTCGGTGGTTTCGATGCAACAATGATGTCCGTCAGTCATAAGTATCAGGAACTGTATTGGGCAGGGCAGGATAAGAATTGGGACTATGCCGCCTATCAGATCGAGGAAATGCGGGAGGAAATCGAGCGCGGCATCGAACGTCGGCCTGAGCGTGCGGAATCGGCGCAGATGATCTTTCCCGCGCTTGATCAAATGGAAGAGGCGATCACAGCCCGGGATGCGGCGTTGTTCGATCAGCGCTTTACGGGACTGACCGCCACATGCAATACATGTCATCGTCAGGAGGATATGGCGTTCATCGCAGTAGCACCGCCGCAGCAACGCCTCAGCATCGTGCAACCTCTGAGCGACGAGTAGAAGTGTACACCCGGCTGGTTGCACGGATGCAGCTGGCAAATGCACTTCTCATCATGGGGACACTGTCCGGCTGAGCGGAGTGTCTTTCGTTCGGAACTCAGGCTGCATGACGAAGACAACATGTCACACGAGACAGGGCTATACATGACACAGAAAGAAATCAACAGAGAAGCGCCCGCCATTGCCTTCACCGAAAGGATGGTGGAGGCGCCGGTAGACACGGTATGGCACACGCTCGTGGATTTCGGGCAGTGGCCACAGTGGAACAGCAAGGTATCGGATATGAAGATACAGGGCGAAGCACGCGAAGGAAGTGCTTTCGTCTGGAAGGCCGGGGGTTCCAGGATCACATCCACTATCGAGGAAATCGATGCACCTTCCCGCATTGTCTGGTCCGGAAAAACCCTCGGTATTCGTGCCATCCATGTCTGGGAGTTCGAAGAAAAAGAGGGCGGCACCCTGGTCCGCAGCAGGGAGTCCTTCGAAGGTCCGGTTCCGAGCATGTTCAGGGGTATGGCAAAGCGCATGCTGGTCAGTACCCTCGAGAGAGGCATGCAGGAACTGAAAACCGAGGCGGAGGCCCGGCATCGTTCCGGACGGGAACAATGACATCGGCGCCTGTTCATCCAGCAGGTATCGCCGCTGTGCTGCCCGATCTCTGGGCGCCACGTGTCATTGCGGAAGTCGATGACATGTACGTCAAAGTCGGCCGGGTGCAGGGGGACTTCTGTTGGCATGTGCATGAAGAAGAGGATGAATTGTTCTACGTTCTGAAGGGCAGCTTGCGCATTGAAATGGAAGCAGGTACAATTGAACTCTGTACCGGCGAACTCTTCGTGGTACCGAAAGGGACACAACACAAGCCGGTGGCCGATGGGGAATGCCATATCATGCTGATGGAAAGAAAGTCGACGGAGCATACCGGTGATGTCGTCAATGATATGACACGATCGATCGACGACCAACTGTCCGCCCCCGAATCACAGTCCAGCGATACCACACGATCTCTATAATGCACATGCCTCACCGGTACTGTCCATGTAGTAATCATATATGAGAAATGAATACCAGTTCTGCTCATAAAACCGTCAGATACAAACGTGCCTTTGCGATAGGGGTGTCGCTCAATATCGCGTTCGTCATTATTGAAGTGGCCTATGGTCTTATCGCCGGTTCCCTCGCGCTTATTGCGGATGCGGGACACAACCTGAGTGACGTTGTCAGCCTTCTGCTCGCCTGGGGTGCGAGCTTCCTTGCGACAAAAGATGAGACGGATAAGCGAACCTACGGTTTTCGAAAGGCAACGATACTGGCATCGCTGACCAGCGCGGTACTTCTCCTCACCGCTCTCGGAGGTATCGCATGGGAAGCCATCAGACGATTTCAGCATCCCGCCCCGATCGAAGGTGTGACGGTGATCGTTGTGGCGGGCATCGGTGTCGTGATCAATGCCATCACGGCGCTGCTGTTTCTCGGTGGCAAGGATCATGATCTGAATATACGGGCCGTCTATCTCCATATGGTCGCTGATGCCGGTGTGTCTTTGGGCGTCGTTGTCGCCGGTATCGTCATCGTCACCGTGGGATGGTTGTGGGTGGATCCGCTGGTCAGTCTCATCATTGTCGTGGTAGTGTTCATGGTGACCTGGGGCCTGCTCCGTGATTCCGTGAACTACTCCATGGATGCCGTACCAAATACGATTGACCTTCCGGTAGTAAAGGAATTCCTGGTAGCTCAGGAACACGTCGTCGGGATCCACGATCTTCATGTCTGGCCACTCAGTACCACGGAAATTGCGCTTACTGTCCATCTTGTCGTGGAACATGATGTTCTCGAAAATCACTTCCTGCGGCAACTGCAGGATGATCTGCAGAGCCGCTTCGGTATAGAGCATGCGACAATTCAGGTCGAGAGTGCACAGGAAAAAAATCTGTGTGCGTTAAACGGTCCCGGGTTAATACGGGAAACTCAGTCGCCGGGAGAAATTGCACAAGGGCGACCTGATGTGCGTCCATGACTGAATTCCAACAACGATACAGAATGACGAGGTAACGATATGAGTAAGCATCTACCGGGAGAAGAAGATCATACTCAGCGATCGCAGCAGGACCGCGAGCATGGGAAAGAACACGACGGCCACGGGCATGAGAGTGACAAGCACGGGAACGGCGGGCATTCCGGAGAGCATGGAGATCACGAAGGACATGAGGGACACAGTCCCGGCATGTTTCGGGACAAGTTCTGGTTCTCGCTCGTGCTCACATTGCCGGTGCTGTTCTGGTCAGCGCACGTACAAATGTTGCTTGGCTACGACGCACCGCAGTTTCCGGGGGCGGGCTGGATCCCTCCCGTATTCGGGACGGCGGTATTTCTCTATGGCGGACTGGTATTTCTGAAAGGGGCATGGGGAGAACTCAGGGATAGACTCCCCGGAATGATGACGCTGATATCCCTGGCCATTGTCGTGGCCTTCATATTTTCCTGGATCGTGCACATTGAATTGCTTGATGCCAAGGCACTCTGGTGGGAATTATCGACGCTGGTGACCATCATGTTGCTGGGACACTGGATTGAAATGCGTTCTATTTCGCGGGCCCGTGGCGCGCTCGATGAACTTGCGAAGTTGTTGCCGGATTCCGCGACCCGCGTGACGGATGAGGGCGAGGAGACAGTTCCGGTCGACGATCTGCGGGATGGAGATCTTGTGCTGCTTCGTCCGGGAGAAAGCGTGCCTGCAGATGGTGTTATCAGGAAAGGTGAAAGCACGCTCAACGAATCAATGTTGACAGGGGAATCGCAGCCCGTAAAGAAGAAGGAAGGTGATGAGGTCATTGCGGCGACGATAAATGGAGAGGGCTCCCTGCATATCGAAGTCACGGGCACGGGAGATGATACCAAACTCAGTGGCATCATGCGCCTGGTTTCCGAGGCCCGGAAATCGAAATCCCGTGCACAGCATCTTGCCGACCGTGCGGCACGCATCCTCACGGGGGTGGCTGTGCTTTCCGCGCTACTCACCCTGATCGTCTGGCAACTCCTGGGTGCATCGATTGACTTCTCGATCATCCGTGTCGTGACCGTGCTGGTGATTGCCTGTCCTCATGCACTGGGGCTGGCCGTGCCACTCGTTGTCGCGATTTCCACGACCCTCGGAGCGAGGAACGGGCTGCTTGTCCGCGACCGGCGTGGTTTGGAGGAGGCGCGGATGCTTGATACCGTGATCTTCGACAAGACGGGGACACTGACGCTCGGTGAGTTTCGCGTTGTGGAAATGCAGGTTGCAGAAGGTGAGAAGGAAGACGACCTGTTGCGTATTGCTGCCGGAGTGGAGTCCGAATCGGAGCATGCTATCGCACAGGGGATTGTTGCGACCGCGAAAGATCGTGGAATTGATATCCCATCGTCGGAGGAATTCCGTGCCATCAGTGGCAAGGGCGTACGGGCATCCATCGATGGGATCACATATTTTGTGGGAGGCCCTGCATTACTGGACGAGGAGGATGCGAATGTCCCGGAGTCACTGCGCAGTGCGGCGGATTCCGCTTCCGGGCGGGGACAGGCGGCGATCTATCTGTTGCGCGACGGCAGGGCACTTGCCGTATTTGCACTGGCCGATGCCATTCGTGAAGAGAGTCGCGAGGCGATCGATGCATTGCATGATCTCGGAATCGAGGTGGCCATGCTCACTGGTGATGCAAAGGCGGTGGCAAAGAGTGTCGCAGCGGAATTGGGTATTGACACGGTGTTTGCTGAAACGCTGCCTGAGGACAAGGCCTCGAAAGTGGAGGAATTGCGGCGGGAGGGGAAGAAAGTCGCGATGGTCGGTGATGGAGTCAATGATGCGCCTGCTCTTGCAACTGCCGATATCGGTATCGCCATCGGCGCCGGAACAGATGTCGCCGTCGAAGCCGGACACATCGTTCTTGTTCGTTCCGATCCACGCGACATTCCGGGAATCATTACACTCTCACGAGCGACCTACCGGAAGATGCTTCAGAATCTCTGGTGGGCCGCAGGCTATAATATCGTCGCACTTCCTCTCGCTGCCGGCGTTCTCTCCGCCTGGGGCATTCTGCTCAGTCCGGCTGTGGGGGCTGTCCTCATGTCGGCCAGCACGGTTATCGTTGCGTTGAACGCACAGCTTCTCAAACGTGTAGAATTGTAAAAACGCGTGCGATTGCGGGAACGCGTGCGATTGCGGGAACGCGTGCGATTGCGGGAACGCGTGCGATTGCGGGAACGCGTGCACGCTCTGCTCTGGAGGCAATAGCGTACTCGGTCTGGAGTGCTCGCACGGCGGCGTGTAACCATTGTTGCCCATACTGTCCCTGTTGTTGTTGGTGGTAACACATTTTTGAGGCAACGAATGCTCCGGCGTCAGACTTCCGGTAACCATATTTATGAGTCAATGCGAAAACGTTGGGTTTATTTGACTTTATCCGTCATGTTTTGTAACTTGCCCGCCATAACACCAATAAACGGAGGCGGGCATCCGGAATGTCGGTATTGATATCACAGTGTTCCAGTTCTGCTATGTTGATTTCTGATCCTTTCATTGGACTTGACCATGATTGAAATGTTCTGCACACTTTCGGTTCATCCGCTTGCGGGAGCAAACAATTTCCGCAATGAAACACTGATTGCGTCACAGAGATTGTCTTCCTGTGGGACCCCTCTGAAAAGCCCTCCTTGTACTTCTGGCCCTGTGTGGTTTCTGTCGTCCTGCTCCCCGTGGTCGTATTCGTCGGGCAGTACTGGCGCGATTCATCAATACATCAATCATTCACAAGGAGAAGTCCTATGAAACACTCAAACCCTCAAGGGACGCACAACAGCGTGCCTCTTCCGGCAACCGGCAACCGGCAACCGGCAACCGGCAACCGGCAACCGG
>JAGTUW010000136.1 GCA_018224345.1 Bacteroidota bacterium | reverse complement strand
GGCAACGAGCCGGTTCACACGCACCGGTGTACCAAAGCGCGTAATGCCGACCTCCACACAGGCGTTTTCGTCGGATGCATCATGCTCCGACACCTGGTAGGTCTCATAGACGACGGATCCGAGAATACTACGTTGTTCTTCCTCTGTCTGCGCTGGATGAGTCCCGGATGCGAAGAGTAAATGGATGTGTTCCGGAGGGATACCGGCGTCATGCACAATCTCGAGCAGCCGGGGCAGAAGCATCTCTGTACCACAGCGGCGGGTCTTATCCGGTATGAGAATGAGAAGAGGGGCTGAAGGTTGGAGAAAACCCCGGAGACTTTGCCCGTAGGGCGTTCGAAGCATTTCAGTAATTATGTCATCTTCGGACCGCCCCACAGGAGAAGGGTCGGTCCGAAGATAACGAAGGCGCCAGCGTGATGGAACGGCCGCGGTGTGCACACCTGAGCCATAACGCAGCTCAAGTGTCCTGCCGGCATTCATCGCGGAATCTCCAGCCGGGTATATCATCCATCGATGCGAAGATACGGGCGGAGAGAGAGCACTCCTTTCCTGAACCCGAGAATGCGATCGAAGTCTGCGACATAGACGATATCCTTCAGGATCAGCACATCGCGTGGTGAGATGAAACCGCGAATCGTAATCGGATCTATCCTTTCAATGAAGCCACCACTCTGATCGTAATGCAGAACGGCGATGGCACCCGGATCCGCGACATAGATATGTCCGTTTTCCGGATCTACAGTAACGCCCCAAGGCGAGACCAGATCCTCATCCTTGATAACGAACTCCACTGAGAAGTCCGATTTATTCAGCACCTGAACCTGGCCATTGCCGAAATCACCGACAATAATACGATCACCGAAGACCTCAAAACTACGCGGATCGCGGAAGATTCCCCCGCAATACCGCTTGATGAATGCAAGTTGTTTGTCAAACACCGCAATACCGTTCTTGTCGAGGACATAGACTCGGTTCCCGTCAACGGCGACATCACGGGGATCATCGATTTCGGAAGTGATGACTTTTTCCGGACGGTCATCGAGGTTGAAGATTCGCACGGAATTATGTGCGGCATCGACTACGTACGTGGCTTGCTCATCAGCGGTGACACCACGAAGTTCCGTGTTCTCTTCGATTGTGATCTCACTGACGTAGGTCCCGACACTTGTGATACGCTGAACGATGCCGAGTCTGGAATTTGTGATTAGCAGTCCGTCATCCTTCTTCGCCATATAGGACAAATCGTTGAGCTGCCGCTTGTTGGATTTCGTGAAGTACGCAGGTATGTCCATCAGTCCGTCACCGGAGACACGGATATAATCAAACGAGACACCTGAAGAGAAGGTGATCAATCCGGCATACCCTGAATTGAACCGCATTTCCTCAAGAGCGACGTTACGTTCGTTTATCAGCACGGAGAACGTCCCGGTCGTCCTGTCCGCATAGATGCGCATCGTCACGGGCGAAGTGAGATCGCTAAGAGGGACATATCGAATTTCATTGAGTACGCCGGCAAAATCGAAATAGCCCATGCTCACGCCACCGTCGACCAGTCGCACCATCTGTGAATTGTTCAGGGCGTGGGGATGCTCGGCGTTGAACACCACTCCGCCCGAAAGACCGTGTATCGTGGTCTCAAGAAAATACGGTTTGGTGTTAAGAATATAGCGGCTGTACAACATCGCCATGTGTTCTCCGCCGCCCGTGACCCGAACGCGATCGTCCTGTGCTGTCCAGGTCCCGGACACAATATTCCAGTCTGAAGACAGCGACGGTTGCGTAAAGTCGTCCTGTATCCAGACTTGTTCCGATTCCGCAACCTGAGCGTAACCGGTGACGGCAAACAGCCCGATCAACAAGGTGAGTACGAAGCGCATTGTTTCTCCTGCTGTGATGAAAGGATTCAGTAAAATACAGTAATCGTATGCAATTCCATAAAGGGTGACACATCAATTGTCACGTTGTTGCAGGCGACTGTCATCTCCGAACAGTTGGTCATAAAGGCCGATGACAGTGGCGATATTTTTTTCCGCATCAAAATGTTTGCGCGCGAATGCTATCCCGCGTCTGCCCATCTCGCGTTTCGATGCAGGATCGCCGATCAAGTGGCGTATCGCCTCAGCCAGCGCAGCCGGTTCGGAGGGCGGCACCAGCAAGCCGGTTTCTCCGTGCCGCAGCAGTTCCCGCGGTCCACCCAGATCGGAGGCAATAACTGCGACCCCCATCGCACTGGCTTCAATCACAGGACGCGCAAAATGCGGAACGGTGGATGGAAAACAGAGAATGTCGGAAGCAGCCAGGATTTGCGGAATGTCATTTCGCACTCCGATGAAACGTATGAAATCTGATTGCATTTGGGGGAGCCTGGAAAAAACCGACTCCCGGTATACACGCATACCATTTATTCTGTTCCTGCAACTGTCATCAGGTAGTGGGCCGGCGATGAGAAAGACAGCATCAGGATGATCGGGATGAACGCGTAATGCTGCGTCGACGAATTCTCTCGTCCCTTTAATGGGATTGACCCCACCGAGCATTGTGATCACCTGTTGCTCATTGTCTATGTTCAGTTCCCTCCGCACGGTCTCGCCATCAAGGTCAGCATCGAACTGAGAAAAATCGATGAAGTTGTATACAACATGAATCTTCGGGGAAGGGTGCAACTGTGCGGCATCATAATGACAGATCGGCAGAATCAAATCCGCGTACCTGTCAATGATACGACGAATGATCGCACGCCGCAACCCCGAATACCCGCGTTGCAGGGGTTCGCGAACATGCCAGACCACGCGCAGCCCCTCGTCATGCGCGGCCATACCGACAGCAGTCAGAGTCGAGGTATTGAGATGAACCGCGTCATAATCGCCGTTTCTCAGAAACCGTCTTGCCCGCAAGTAGGTCGGAAGTGACTGTACGGCACGTAAAAAAAGCTTCGGGGCCTGCCACCACGGATACCAGAGTACATTCGTGTGCGAAAAATCGTGCAGGGAACTTTCGACCACCGTTTCGATACCTGCATTCCGAAAGAGATCTGCCGCCTCGCTTTCATGCAGACAGAGCACCGTGGGCTCATACCGTGTACGATCCAGGCCGCGGATCAGATACAGCAGGCTCAACGGCGCACCGCCGATCCCTTTCCCGTGATGGACGTAGAGTATCCTCCTGACAAGCACGTGGGTGTTCCTGTGGATGAATCATCTCCGCTATCAACAGAGACGTTGAATGAACAGGGGTTAAGCGAGCGCTTCAAAGCGTGCTGTGAAATGCCGGAGCATTGGTGCTTCATATGTCAACCGAAGGCCCTTGAGTTCCTTTCTCC
>JAGTUW010000135.1 GCA_018224345.1 Bacteroidota bacterium | reverse complement strand
CCATCTGACAATACGGAGCATTGCGATTGCGCTGATAGTAGTCCTGATGATAATCCTCCGCCGGATAGAACACATCAAGAGGTTTGATTTCGGTAACGATCTCCTGATCGAAGCTTTGCTGTGCCCGCTGTTTCGATTCTTCAGCAATGACGCGTTGTTCTTCATCATGGTAAAAAACCGCCGAGCGATACTGTGTTCCAACATCTGCACCCTGCCGGTTGAGTGTGGTCGGGTCATGTGACTGCCAGAAGACATCGAGTAATTCCCTGAAGCTTATTTTCGTTGGATCATAGACAATGCGGGCGACTTCGGCATGGCCAGTGTTCCCGGAACAAACCTGCTCATACGTGGGATGCTCGACTTCTCCGCCTGTATAGCCGGCTTCGACCTCCATGACGCCGTCAAGGAGTTCGAACACCGCCTCGACACACCAGAAGCAACCGGCCCCCACGGTGACACTGTCTGTTGTGAGTCCCGTCTCTGCCACATCCGGATCCAGTTGTTCTTCCTGATTCATATTCATACGCTGTTGTTGTAATGTATTTCGGATACTGTGATCATCTTGTGCCTCCGCGGAGACCCGCTGCCTGTCGCAACCGCTCAGAAGCAGAAGCAAGAAGACGAGTGCGCTTGACGATATTGAATGCAACGTGTTCCTTTCCGGGTTGTCTGATTCCTGTAAATATCGTGTCCTTTAATATACAGGTTCCCGGGACAACTTGCAGGGCAATACGAAGAAGGAAGAAGGACACCCGGACACATGTCACATCATTGCGCAGAACCGGGACCTGGACAGCGCTGAATCGCTCAGGAACAACGTATCGACAGCCATCTGCAGCAGGAGACTTGTTTCACAAAGTGATTTATCTGTAATTGTATACCATTGCAGGTTTCCCATATCATCCGATCAGGATGGGACAGAGGAAGCAATCACACAGCGACCATATATTAATCGGAGATATTATTTGATGAGCGATGCAAATCTTGAACTTGCCAGAAAGCACATCAGTGAAATGATGGAACAGGGTTGGACTGCCGCGGCAATCGCGCGGGAAGGAGGACTGAGCCCCATCACACTCGGAAACATCAAAAACGGAAAAGCCACGCGCGTCACCGACAAGGTGCTGAATCGTCTTACAGACCTCAGGGAACGAATTGCTTCCGGCGCCATCACCGCTACCACGAAACGCCCGGGCAGGCCGAAGGCCTCCGCGGCAGGCACGGCTGGGACGAAGACACCCGACCGGCGTCCGGGGCGTCCTCCAGCTGTCACAAATTCCGGCAAGAAACAGCCTGCATCAACTGCAACTGGTAGTTCGATAACTGACGGGATGATCAATACTGATTTCGTTCCTGTCGATATTGTGAAACTGCAGCAGATGATTGACCTGCTGATCGAACGCTTCTCAGGCGCGATCGATGAGCTTGAAGGAATCAAGTCTCAGCTCAAGCTCTGACATCCGATCCGCTCTCCCCTTGTGTCAGTCACCATAAACAGAAACCCCGCTCAAGCGGGGTTTCTGTTTATGGTCGGAGACCGATATGTACGAAGCGTACGTAACGATCATTTATTGTAGTTTTCGATGGAATTCTGCAACAACGCCCTGGCATATTTCGGATTGTGCACGCCCTTGCTGTCGTCACCGTACCAGACAAATCGCCAGTTCAATACCGCACCTGCCTTGTTGGCAGAAAGTGTCTGCGGTGTATTGATCAGGCCGCTTTCATTAAGAATACCGTCGTCCATAAGCAGCTGCTTGAGCTGAGCGGCGAGTGCGGTAATCTCCGTCACAGCGCCGTTGACATCGAAATTGTCCGCTCCGGAGTGACAACCGGTACAGCCGCTGAGATTCGGCGACGATCCATCGTGCGTCATGCTGAAGGTATGTCCACCGGTACGGTCACCATTGGGAGTGCCCATGTGGCAGTCCACACAACTGTTAGCGATCATGCTCGTATGTGCGGAATTGCTGTACGGAAGCGATCCCGGGACTTCATAACCGCCGGTTCCGGCGATCATCGAACTCTGGGGACCATAATGCGGACCGTAACGAGAGTTTGTGATCGTGACCTCAGCTCCACCGACAACCGGCATCGGAGATACCGGACGGGGATAATGGCAATGCACACAGAGATTGCCAGTACCATGGTCAAAAGTCACACCACCCTCGAAGGTGTACGGTGCAACAGTCGCCAATTCATAGTCTGACTTCTCATAGTCCTGATGAATATTGTGACATGTGCGGCAACCGACGGGGGTCGGATTGAAAATCGAGGCAGCCGTGGTTGTTGATCCTGTTTCAAGGATCTCACGGAAGCCCTCATGCGAGTGACAGGGAGCACAGCTCGTCCCGTTACGATTGAAGTTGCCGCCAATTGCGTGCGTGGAAGTTTCCCACTGCACGACGCGTGCAACGAGATCGGTGGACATGTCGTGACAGGTGATACAACCGGCGGTACCGTCTGCACCCGGTTCGCCCGGATCGCCCGGATCGCCCGGATCGCCTTTGTCGCCCTTGGGTCCGACGGCGCCCTGTGGGCCTTCCGGACCCTGAGGTCCTTCAGGACCCTCACAGGCAGTTATCGCAAAGACCAGACAGAACACCAGGAGCATGCTGGATGCGACTCTCAGCAATTTGGAAGAAATCATAACCTCTCCTGCATTGAATAATGATGGGATAATGGTGAGTGGGAACCAAACGTTCGGTTCATGAAAGTTTTTTCACCCCTTAAGCGTGGAATAAAGGGTCGAATCAATCTGCTTGCGCAAGGAGGGTATTTCGAATTGTCGTGTATCGTAAAAATCATAGTAACGGGTATATATATTGTGTACGTCAACAATTGAGCGTATCACATGTTATGGTCTTATTATAGCTTTTCCCGAGGGGAAATGCAAGAGGCAGACAACATTTATTCAAGATACAGAAGACATTTTTTTTTGCGTTCGGTCGATTTCCCCCTTGTGCAGAGAACAAAAGTATTGCTACATTGAGAGAAGGATAAGATGACATGGACAACAACACATAGCACCCGCCGCTTCCATAATCAGCTTTCAGCGCTGCTGTTGTTGTCATTTCTCAGTATCCAGGTTGTCGTACCCCTGCACGCGGAAACTGTATCCTCAGGCACAATCCTGCACTCCGTGGAGTCCTGTTGCGAATCTACAGCTGCACGATCCATTGGACAGTGTGGGGACAACACTGAAGATGCGGGCATGTTGCAATGCACTGCCGGAACGAAGCAGCATCATGCCTGCGATGACGTACATACAACCGCACACGACGGTTGCGCCTGTGCCGGGTCGGGTGATTGCGCTGATTGCGACAACGGGGCTTGCACTCCGGCTGCCTGTGCCCACTGCTGTCAGCATTCACCGCATGTTTCCTTCCTCCCGTCCAACACAAAATGCGTGTCCGTCCCTGTCCTGCCCCTCCCAACGACGCCGGCCCAATCACTGCTCCCCGGCAACATCACCGTTCCGTTCCTTCCCCCGCGCTTCTGAGCGTCTTCCATCCTCCTTACATTTTTTTTTTATTGTTTCACGCTCAGGAGACAACTATGCGTATCGTGCATGTTTTCATACTGTTTCTCATTCTTTTCGCTTCGATCGCGGCCCCACAGCTCAGCGCACAGGATATTCACGGGACGGTTCTCGGCGTGGCATCCGGAAACGCCGAAGCGCTCCCCGGTGCCCATATTTACTGGCTCGGCAGCAAACGCGGAACGGTCAGTGACGAACACGGACATTTCCTGCTCTCAAGAGAGCAGAGTAATGACCGCCGTATCATCGTCAGCCATGTCGCATTTGAACCCGAAACCCTCGACGTGGCGGATCTCGATCATGTGGAGATTCGTCTCACCCGCCCACGTACACAGGACGAAGTAGAGGTCACCGCAAAAGCTCCGGCGACCTTCATCGCCCCCATTGACCGGAAAACGGAAGTCATTACCGCCAAGGAACTCGAGAAAGCTGCCTGCTGTGAGCTGTCGGGGTGCTTCGGAACCACATCTTCGGTGCAGGCGGATGCGGTGGATATCATCACCGACACCAGACAACTGAAAATGCTCGGGCTCGAAGGCGTGTACACGCAACTCCTGCTCGACAATATCCCGGGGTTGAACGGCGGACTCAACACACATTTCGGCGTCAGTTTCATTCCCGGGCCCTTCATCGACCGTATCATGGTCAGCAAGGGAGCGACTTCCGTCCTTCAGGGCGGCGAGTCTTTCAGCGGACTGATCAATGTTCTGCTCCGTGAAAGCGACGGCGACGAACCTCTGTTTTTCAATGCTTTCACAAACAACTACCTCGAACAGCAGTACAATGCCTATGCCATGAAAACCTATGGCGACTGGAGTGGCATGATTGCCCTGCACGGTGCGCGACGCGGAAACCGGCATGACGGTAACGGTGACGGCTTTCTGGACATGCCGCTGACCGACCGCTTCTCCGCACTTGGAAAGTGGAAATTCGACGGTGTGGACAAAGGCGTGATTTCACGCCTGGGTGTGAAATTCACCTGGGAGGAGCGCCTCGGCGGACAGATGGATTATGACAACAACCTTCGCCCGGGGAACACCGGGATCTACGGCCAGACTATTCGCAACGATCGTTTCGAAGTCTACAACAAAACCGATTTCGACCTCGGTGACGGCCAAGCGCTCAAATTCCATCTCGCCACGAGCGTCCATACGCAGGATGCCTGGTATGGCAGTACCCGCTATGACGCCGATGAACGCGTAATCTATGGAGATCTTGCCTGGGCCAGTCCGTGGGCCGAACATCATACCATCACGACAGGCGTCAGCTTTCTCTCCAATCAATTGGAGGAACGCATTGATCTGGGTGCCAATCCCCTGGCAAAGAGTTATGCAGGGAATTACAACTACGATGTGCTTGCTCCGGGTATCTTCATGGAAAACAAATTCAATTTCTTCCATGACGACCTGGCAGTGATCACCGGTGCGCGAATGGATTTTCGCAATGATGAAGGCAATATATTCACACCGCGATTGTTCGTTCGCTATTCTCTCGATGAAATGACGACATTGCGCGGTTCGGTCGGAACAGCCTTTCGTGTCGCACGCCTCTTCGTCGAACACCCCGCGGTACTGGCAAGCTGGCGTGACATCCGTATCGAAGACAATCTCGAAGGCGAACGCGCGCTCAATTACGGTGTCAGTCTGCTGCGTCTCTACGATCTCGGTGTCGTTGCGGGAAGCATCAATCTCGATGTCTATCGCACGGAGTTCTCCCGGCAGGTCATCGCCGAATATGATCTCACGCCGGATGCAATCGTCTTCAAAAACATCGACGGTAATTCCGCAGCCGACAATATCGCGGTTGAACTCACGGGCGATGTACATCCCTTGTCCTTCCGTTTCTCCTACACCTACACTGACGTCTATCAGCAAGAAAACGGAAATACGCGCACACTTCCTTTCGTGACGCGTGACCGCGTGCTCGCTTCAATCAGCGCCGTCAGCAACGATGATGCGTGGCTGGGAACGGTAACTGCGGAATGGCGCGGACCACAGCAGCTTCCGGAGACCTCATCGTACCCGGAGGAATTCCGTCTGCCGACGCATGGCGATGCCTACCTGGTGCTGAATCTTCATGCGCAGCGCCGCTGGCAGGCTTTTGATCTCTACTTCGGCGTGGACAATCTCCTCAACTTCCGTCAGGCAACACCCATCATCAACGCCGCCAATCCTTTCTCGCGGTATTTCGAACCCGGTTTTGCCTGGGGTCCGGTACGCGGACGCGAGGTCTATCTCGGTATCCGTGCCCGCATCAACGTACTCTGATTTCCCGACATAATTCGCAACCGGGGCGGTCATGTGGCCGCCCCGTTCGATTTCTTTCCCGAACTCACCACAACACCTCCCCGCCCCGTCCCGACCGTCACCAGACCTTTCCCTTCTCCCGGTCAGACCGGCTATCGATGTCGCTCTTTCTCATTTGCAGATAGACAGCCCCTGCGGCTGTCGGACCAACCCTGCGGCTGTCGGATGGACTCAGTGAAGCTGGAGGCCCATACCGAAACGCAGCCATCGACCAGGCAGAGGCAGGCCCGGAAATTCCTCTATTGCGCTGTTGGTCAGATTATCCGCTGCCACCCATGCGTCCCACGCACCGAAGCTTCTGCGCAGCCGCGCATCGATACTTACATAATTCCGTGCCAGCCGTTGCTCCGCTGCGATGGTGATCAGCGTCCATTGCATGGCAAGCGGTAATGTGCCACCCAGACGCAGACGCAGCAGATGTTCGGGTGTGGTGAAACTGTAACGGACGCGCCACGCATCGCGTGTGTCAAGACGGGGTGAAATCGCCGTCCAGGAAATCCCCGCACGTGAAAGCACGCCTTTCCCGTCGGCTCTCCATTGCAGCATCCATTCACTGCCGGTGACAGAGGCCCGTGTGAAATTCATGGCGAAAAATGCCTGGTCTTCCGTGAATTGCACATAGTCGATGAGATCACGCTGATCACGGTAAAACACCGTAGCGGAGAGCGACACGGTGTTCAGCGGACGCCATTCCACTCCGCTTTCCACTGACCAGGCGGACTCCGGCTGCAGCGCCGCATTCCCCTTGTTGACCGGATCGCTGTAGTACAAATCGGTATAGGTCGGAAGCCGGAATGATCTCCCTGCCGATGCACGCAGCATCAATCTGTCGAACGGGATCATGCGTACACCGATTGACGGATTGAATTGTGGAATGTGATGCGAATGCACGTCCCAGCGTATTCCCCCATCGAGATGCAACCATGTCGCAGCCTCCCATTGAGAGACGGCGGAGAACGCGACCCAGCTTCGTTCATGGCTTCCGAGATTGCTGCTTTCTATACGGTCACGGGAATGTTCGATGCCAAACGTCAGTGACGCTGCATCCGAGACCGGAACGATGGCCCGCACGTCGCCACCGAGGACCTGCGTATGATGTTCATTGATGTATTGATCCGGGATGCGGAGGTCAAATTGAAAGCGGTCACGGAAATCACGCATTGTAACCGCTGCACTCACTTCCATGCCGCCGATGGATGTGCTGCCGGTCAGTGCTGCGAAGGCGCTCCGCACACGCTCGTGAGAGGGAATCCCGCGACCGGGAGAATAAAAGTCGAACGCTCCGAAATCCTTGTCCGCATAACCTGCCAGCAGTGTCAGCCGCCCGCCTTCGAACTCCACTCTTGACAGATGGCTGAGAGTG
>JAGTUW010000134.1 GCA_018224345.1 Bacteroidota bacterium | reverse complement strand
CGCCGTGAAATCAAGGTTTCTCGGCGTTTTTTTGTGCCGGGCTGCATGTGTTCTCCACTACTATACTGTGGATGCGGTGCTTCTATCGTACGAGCAGGGGCGAGATCGCGCGTTCACGGCTGCTTTCGATGACGAGGAAATGGAGTCCGGGCGGCAGCGCGCGCACATCGAGGGGCAGGGTGTGCTCGCCGGCGCTGCGTGTCAGAGAACGGGCAGGAATGACACAACGGCCATGCAGGTCTGTTACGAGGAGCCGCAGGGAAGCGGCGCGGGAGAGAGCAACGGTGATCTGCGCCATGTCGCGGACAGGGTTCGGAGCAATGGAGGTGATACGTAAAGTCGTGGCTGCTGCGTGCGGTGGGGGATGCGCGGTGAGCGGAGGCTGGTATGCGAAGGCGCCGCAGTCTATGCCGTTCCGGTGTACGCGCGGCGCTCTGCCGGCAGGGTGGACGTACTCGTAAACCGGCAGCAGACCGAAGCCGTCGACGCTGCCGGGATCTGTTCCTGCACCGATGGCGGGTGAGGAGGACAGGAGTGTGAAATCCCCCTCGTCGCTGTTGCGGAAGCCCGGAGCCGCGAGGTCGCGCGCTGCGATGTTCGCCGCGCTGTCCACCCGGGACGCAGCGCCGACGAGCGGTGTTGCGCGTCCCGCGAAGATGTTGTTGTAGAGCAGGACTGTGTCGGCGGCTGCTGCAGAGGGTAACGTGACGAAACCGCCTGCGCTGCGCGCAGTGACGAAGGTATTGTTGACGACATACAACGACCTGCGGGGATTACTGTAGCCCTCATGTCCGAAGCCCAGCAGATTCGAGTTGTCGGTGTTGACCCCATGATCGAGCGTGTTGCCGACGATGACGGCAAGTCCTCCGTTCGGAATGTCAATCTCCCTGCTGGTATTGCCGCCGTCCGCTTCGTCAAAACGGTTGTAGAGCAACCAGGTCTCATGTGCCCGGCTTTTCACATTGTGTCCGATCACTGCGTCATGACTGTAGCAGAAGCGCATGGTGAAACGGCCGACATGGTTGATATACACGTTGTGCGAGTAGCCGTCTCCGTAGCCGTTATTGGCGAAGATGCAGTATTCGAAGAGGATGTGACTTCCGGTATCGTTTCCGGCGAGAATCCCCATTTCATTGTGGTGGAAAGAGCAGTGCCGCAGGGTGAGATGCCGTCCCTCCTGGCGGATGCCTGCGCCATTTCTGTCCTGCACCCGGGCACCGGAAAACTCCACCCACTCCACTGTCGTGTTGTTTCCCTGTATGACCCAGATGGCTTTGCCGCCCCAGGTTCGGTCCCGTACATGCGCATAGCCCCCCACGCCGCGGATCAGCAGGTTGTCGGCCGACCAGCGCGCGGCATCCACATACTCTCCCGCCGCGATGAACACGGTGTCTCCATCGGAGGCGATCGCAGCCGCCTGGCTGGGGAGGGTCAGCGCATGCGTGGGACCAACCTCGAGGATACGTCCGGCGAGTATCGCAGGGAACATGAACATCCCGAACGCGACGAGAGCGGAAAGTCTACGAAGCATCAACAACCTCCGGAACATTGACAACGCTGCGGCGGATACCACAGACCCGGCAAGATACGATGCAGCCGCGAAACGTGCGGCATAGCGGGAATACGGCATCACTTCATTTTTTACCGGTCTTCGTTGTTCACAAGAAGGTGTGGCTACCATGGCCGGCGGACAATGATTGCATGATGACGATGCATTTTGACCGGCAGGCTGACGAACTCGGTTGCCCCGATACCGGAAGGATGAAGCGCTTATGTTGACCTGGACGGTGCGACGAGTTCCCGTCGCACCCGACCGGACTCCGGACTTGCATCCGATTCCGGGCAGTGCGAAGTTACGGGAAATGGAATTCAACTCTCTGTCAACGGAGAACGGCGGCATGAAAACGGATGAGCAGGTCCTGCAATTCAGAGTGGAACTTCAGCATATTGCACCGCCTGTCTGGCGGCGGATACAGGTGCCGTCGTGGTACAGTCTCTGGGACCTGCATGTGGCCATACAGGATGCGATGGGCTGGCTGGACTCCCACCTGCACACCTTCCGCTTTGCGGGGGAGGAATGGGAAAATGTCGAATTCGGTATCCCCGCCGAGGACGACATGTACGAGGAAGAAATGAACCTGACTGTCGAGCCCGGGTGGCTTCACGCTGCCGATGCGCTGTTCCGGGAAACGGGTGACAGCGCACAGTATGAATATGACTTCGGTGACAGCTGGCTGCATGAGGTCGTGTTTGAAGGGAATGTCCCGGCGGAGAAGGACGCATCGTATCCGCGCTGTGTTGACGGCGCGCGGGCCTGTCCGCCCGAGGACTGCGGCGGCCCTGCGGGTTATGATCGAATACTCGTGGCGCTCGCATCTCCGGAGGACGAGGAAGCACGCGAACTCGTCTCCTGGCTTGCGTCTGGGGTCACCCGCTATCCGCCTTTCGAGCCTGAACGCTTCGATATTGCGGAACTGCGCTTCGATGACCCCGACCGGCGATGGAAAGGGGCGTTTCTCGATGATGAAAACAGCCATGCGCCCGTGCCCCTTCGCTATCCGGACGGCAGGCCTCTTACCCCGCCGGCATTGACGCCGGAAGAACAGGAAATTGAAGATATATTCACACGTCTTCTTTTTGCTACCGGAACGTATGAAGGCGAAGCAGTCGAACAGGCGATTGCACGGCGCGATTTGATTGTTCCGAAGCTTGTGGAACTGCTTGACGATGCCCTGCAGTTTGCTGAGGATGTGGCGGAGGACATGGAGTATTATGGGCATCTGTATGCATTCATGCTCGCCGGACATCTGCGCGTGGTGGAGACACACGAGCT
>JAGTUW010000133.1 GCA_018224345.1 Bacteroidota bacterium | reverse complement strand
TCATGGTCAGGACGTAGTTGTACGTTCCGCTTGCCACGCGTTGGCCGGCTTCGTCTCTTCCGTTCCAGTTCGCCACGTGCGTACCCGCCTCGCGACGTTCCTCTGTCAGTGTGCGCACCAATGCGCCACGGGCGTCGTAAATCTCGATGCGGACATCGCCGCTGTTATGCAGCGTATAGGAAATATTCGTCACTCCGTGCGATGCATGGGAGTAGGGGTTCGGATAATTCTGATGCAACTTCATTCTGGATGCTGCAATGTTGTCATCGCCGACCGACACCGGTTCGTCCTCGGTCAGATCGTGAATCATGTTGATGTCCGGATCATGGACAGTGAGTATTTCTCCATTCGGGAAGGTCACCACCACTGAATCGATCGTTGTGGTGGCTCCGATACCGACATGCTGCACATACGGGGCCTGGGAACCGGCTCCCTTCCCGACAGTGATCCAGCGTGTCCAGGTCGTCGGACCGGCGTTCACCTCGATTTTTGATCCGACCGCATGAATGTTCGATGTGATGCTGCGGACATTGAAGGCGATCCAGTTACCGAGCCCCGCCATATCATTCCGGTAGAGCTTCAGCCCTGTTTCGGTGGCCACACAGAGATCGAGTGCACCGTCGTTGTTATAGTCGACCCACACCGCGCCCAGACTGTACACCGCATCCACGCCGGCATTGTACGTCATGTTCGCGAAGCTGTGATCGGGGTTCTGCTTGTACAATGAGGCATTGAAACAGTTCTCACCCGACGTGATGACGATATCATGCAATCCGTCGTTGTCGAAATCGCCCCAGGCGGCATCACCATTATAGAGGTCGAAGGCGAACAGTGATACCTCGTTGCCGACCTGTGTGAACGTGGAATTCGGGTAGCCGCTGTTCTGCCAGATCGCAGTCCGATCGCCGGCGAGGAGCCGGAATTTTTCCAATCCCTCCCCGACGAGAATGTCCGGATCACCGTCATTGTCGTAATCGGCGATATCACAACCGCGGGAATTGCCATAAAGCCCGAGATATTCGGGATTCGTCTTCATAGTGCCCTGGAGACCATGAAGCTGAGCGACTTCCCGGAAGAACCCGTTGCCCTGATTCTCGAAGAGATAGTTCGGCTGGAGACGGTTGTTGGTACAATACAGATCCATATCTCCGTCACCGTCATGATCGATCCAGCTCACACCTGTGATGGGGCGATAGCCCTGAACCTGCTGCTGCTGATCGTAGGGATTGCGGCCGTAATTTCCTGCACGGTACCCACCAAGGACCTGTTCCCTGATGTCACGGAATTTCCCGTTCTGCGTATTCGCGTAGAAGAAGGCCTCGTAGGCGACTCCACGGATCAAGGCGGAATCGTTCGGGTTCATCGGGTTCTTCGCATACTTGTATTCGCCGTTTGCGACGAACATATCAAGGAAATTGTCGCCATCGTAGTCGGAGAAGGCCATGGCAGTGGTTTTGAGCCCGGGATTGAACCCCGGTTCGGTATCCTTGATGAACATCCCGCCTTCGTTGATATACATAAGCTGATCGGGCTGACACACGATGTCGAGATCACCGTCATTGTCGATATCGACGAACATGTTGATTTCGCTTCCTCCGTCATAGCCGACCGAAGGACCGACGTTCGTGAAGGTACCGTCACCGTTGTTTTTCATAAGGTACGGGCCGTAGAGTACGTCCTGATACCCATCGTTGTCGAAATCAGCCCAGCTGACCCGAAGTCCTGCCGCGGGCACATTCAGACCGGCACTGCGGGTGGTTTCTGTCATAAAATGCTGCGGTGGCGGATCGAATTCGACTTTCACGCCGATATACCAGTTGTTGATCGCCATGCCACTGCCAAAGCGTGCGCTGAACGGAATAAAGGGGGGCTGCACCGGCTGCCAATACGAGCTCGTGTACATGGTGTCACCTTCGCTGGTCGCGCAGGTCGGTGTCTGCGTAATGGCGTCCATGCGGACACGCACGTTGGGGCCGAGCGGTTGCACGCCGATGAAGAAGCTCGTCGGCCGGGTAAATGTCGGACGATTGTCGTTGAAGGGGAAACGAATCAGACTCGAACCCGCCGGGATAAAGGCTTTGATGTTGACGACGGGATTGAGAAGCAACGGAAACTCACCGCCCCCCTCGCGCCCGAACAGGTACACACGCACACTGTCACCGGCAGCCTGTTCGGTCTGGAACCACGCATTGATCTCATTGAGTTTTGCAGGACGGCTGAGCTCGTAACGAGCCAGCATCATTGTCCCTACAGGTGCATTGAGGAGAAAGTAGTTCTGGTCCGCCTGATAATGGAAAAGATCCACAACCTGCGACTGCACGCCGGGGGCTATGAACATTACAAGCAGAAGAACCGGAAGCAGTTTTTTCATACCAACCTCATCATAAAAAAACAAATGGAAACGTCTACTACAGAGAAGCACTCTTACCCTGTGCACCGGAGTACGGCAGGGAAATCTCACTCAGAATTTGTGCGGCACTCACCTCGTCGGCATCCGCCAGTTCGAGCATGCGTTCTATAGGACGCAGGGCACGCCGGCGCAAGGCATCATCGATATGGATTTCGGGCGAGCGGTTCCTCATACAAAGATACAGTTTTTCCAGTGTGTTTACCTTCATGTAATCACAGATATTGCAGGCGCAGGCATTGTCCGGTGGTGCGGCAATGAACTCTTTTTCCGGAGCGGTTTTCTGCATCTCGTAAAGAATCCCCGCTTCCGTGGCCACAATGAAGCGCCTGACATCACTCTCCAGCACATAGCGCAGCAGTGCGCTGGTCGAACCGATGAAATCGGCCATACGCAACACCACACCTTCGCATTCGGGATGGGCGATGACTTCCGCACCGGGCCATCTCTGACGCAGTGCCTGGATACGTTGTGCGCTGAACTGTTCGTGCACTGTGCAGACACCCTGCCACAACAGCATGGGGCGACCGGTTTTGTGCCGCATGTATGCACCGAGATTCTTGTCCGGAGAAAATAATATCGGAGTATCAGATGGTATTTTCTCTATGATGGACTCGGCGCTGCTCGACGTGCAGATGATGTCGCTGAGGGCCTTGACCTCCGCCGTGCAATTGATGTAGGTCACCGCGAGGTGATCGGGATGCATCGCCCGGTAGCGTTCGAAGAGATGTGCCGGAGCACTTTCCGCCAGTGAACAGCCGGCATTCATATCCGGAAGGAGCACGGTTTTCCCGGGATTGAGAATCTTCGCAGTTTCAGCCATGAAATGGACGCCGGCGAAAACGATCACCTCCGCATCCACATCGCGTGCCCTGCGGGAGAGTTCGAAACTGTCACCACGGATATCGGCGATTTCCTGGATGATCGAGTCCTGGTAGTAATGAGCCAGGATGACCGCATGCAGTTCATCCTTGAGACGCAAAATCTCCCGCACCATGGTCGCCTCGTCCATGTCCGGAAGATGGCTGTTCCGTATGTCTTGTTTTTGCATCATGTTACAGTTATTCGACGGTCACGCTTTTGGCGAGGTTGCGTGGTTGATCAACATTGCAGCCGCGCAATACCGCGATGTAGTACGCGAGCAACTGCAGGGGAATACTGGTCAGCATGGGCGTCAGAAAATCGACCGTGCGTGGAATGGCGATGATGTGGTCGGCGAGTGCGTGTATGACCGCATCCTCATGATTGACGATGGCAATGACCAGTCCTTTGCGGGCTTTCACTTCCTGAATGTTACTGATGACTTTTTCGTGAATACGGTCCTGCGGTGCAATGATGACGACGGGCATGTTTTCGTCTATCAGCGCGATCGGCCCGTGTTTCATTTCCGCGGCCGGATATCCTTCCGCATGGATATAAGAGATTTCCTTGAGCTTGAGGGCTCCTTCGAGCGCCGATGGAAAATTGTAACCGCGTCCAAGATACAACGCATTCGTAACCTGGCTGTATCTGCGGGCCACTTCCTGAATCTCGGAAGTATCGCTGAGGATCTCGGTGACTTTGTCAGGAATACTCAGCAGTTCGGCGGCGAACTGACGGCCTTCTTCTATACTGATAAAGCCGCGGTTGCGACCGAGCATCAGGGTGAGCAATGAAAGCGCCACGAGTTGCGCGGTAAATGCTTTGGTGGATGCGACGCCGATTTCCGGACCGGCATGAATGAATACACCGGCATGGGTTTCACGTGCAATGGTACTGCCGACGACATTGCAGATCCCGACGACGGTGGCACCACGCTTTTTCGCTTCCCGTAACGCTGCAAGGGTATCGGCGGTTTCACCACTCTGACTGATCACGATGACGACATCATCTTCGTTGATGATAGGATCCCGGTAGCGGAACTCCGAGGCATACTCGACTTCAACCGGGATACGCGCATAATGCTCCAGCATATATTCACCGACGAGTCCGGCATGCCAGGATGTGCCGCACGCGGTGATGATGATCCGTCTGGCATTGTTGAGTACGGGCAATACCTCACGTAATCCCCCGAGTTTGGCGGTGCCCTTCTCGAGCATGATGCGGCCACGCATCGAATCCATGATGGTCTGTGCCTGTTCATGGATTTCCTTCAACATGAAATGCTCGAAACCGCCCTTCTCAATCTGTTCTATGTCGTAGGTGATCTCCTCAATCTGATGCTCGACCGGCTCATCACCAAGCGTCTTGACTTCATAGCCGTCGCGCGTCAGTGTGGCGACATCGTCATCCTCAAGATATATGACCTGACGCGTATGCCCGATAATTGCGGAGGCATCGGATGCAATGAAGTATTCACCTTCATTGATGCCAAGGACAAGCGGGCTCCCCCGGCGGGCGGCGATCAGCTTGCCGGGTTCCCGGCTCGAAACGACGACAATACCGAACGTCCCGTCAATTTCTTGCAGCGCCAGCCGCACGGCCTGTTCGAGATTCTGCGTGATATCGTAAAATGCGGAAATCAGTTGCACCAGTGATTCGGTGTCGGTCTGCGTGTTGAACACGATGCCATCACGTTCCAACCGCTGACGGATGGCACCATGATTTTCTATAATCCCGTTGTGGACCAAGGCGATCGTGCCGGTCTGATCGATGTGTGGATGGGCATTGATGTCATTGGGTTCGCCATGTGTCGCCCAACGCGTATGGCCGATACCTATCGTTGCGGCGATCGGATGCATCTCGACGAGCGTTTCGAGGTCCGCGACCTTGCCCGCACGTTTGAGTATATTCACCGTTCCATTGGTGAGCACCGCAAGTCCGGCAGAGTCATATCCCCGGTATTCGAGGCGTTTAAGACCGTCTATGATGATCGGCGCGACTTCCTGCAAGCCGATATAGCCGACAATTCCACACATATCGTATCGTATCCTTCTCTATTGACTGCATTGTGGGCAGCGTTGCCGTGCCGCTGTGCACGACAGTTGACCTGATCAATGAACATAGTACTTGAAGCAGTCAATAACAAGGAATACCGCAGGGCTGAAATCCCTGCACCGCCGACACACCGTCGCCGGGGTCCACCTGAAGCAGATTTCCCTCCCGTATGCAACATCCATCCCGTAATACGCCAATGGAACTGCGCCGGCGAGATCTCCGCGAAGACGAACTATAACACCGGACACTCCCCAGTGGCAACTACGTCGCAACCGTACATATGACAGGAACTGAATCAGGACTGACCTTCAGCAAGACAGTCCGTATGACGATGAGCAAATAATTCAGTTCTTCATTCCCCTTTCAGAGAGGCCGGTTTCCTGTGTGAACCTGCCTCTCTGTATTGTCACTGAGCGTCCTCCTACAGGGCTCATAAGTCACTACGTTCTTCCTGAAGTAAAATACCGGCACTTTTCTTGGCTTTATGCCCTTTTTTATGCCCTTGACCTGCCTCAATTGGTGAATTATCTTCACTGTATGTTTGTTATTAGATTAAGTCATAACAACAGCATGGAATTCGAATAATCCTCAGGAGGTCTTATGAAGTTCAAAAATACTATGAGACAGGGGAGCCTTTTTATAGCGGCGCTCCTTCTTTTCTCGTTTTTCTCCCTGCCAAGCGCTGTTCAGGCGCAGGGGTCGCTTTCACTCTCGACCGTCCAGGCCAATAACGGACAGACCGGCGTGGCCTTTGACATAACTGCGTTGCAGTCAACCAAACTTTACCGCTTCTGGGTCGAAACATACAGTGGCTCAAACACAATCGAAATCTGGATGAATCCGGATGGTATGTACACAACCCCGGGCTCTTTCCGAACAACCGGCTGGGTCAAACTTGGTGAAGCTACATTCACAGCCGCCGGTACACCCAACTATGACGAGATTCCCTATGATCTCGACCTGCTGATGGACCCGGGTGTTACACATGGGTTTATTATCTGGCGGACGAACGGAACACTGCGCTATCGCTCAGGTACACCACCGTTCGTGTTTTCCGACAGTTATATAAGCATCAATACACAGGGGCATGGTGTCTATGGGACCATGCCGTCACCAGGCCACGCTTTCTATCCTCGCCAGTTCTGCGGTGCGGTATATTACGACGAGGGCTGCTTCTTCCCCGATGGATCGATTTCCTACGAACTCCTCGATGCACAGATGCAGCCGTCGAGCTTCGCGAATATCCCCGGTTCGGTCAATCTGAAGTACAACGTGACCTTCCCCGACGAAGAGTCCAATGTCAACATCACGATGGATCTGCGTAATGTCATCACCGATGACCTGGTCTACAGCTACAGCTTCTCGGCACTGAAACAGGCGAATCAGACCCTCAACGGCGTAGAGAACATCCCGCTGCCCGGGACGCTCCCCTCCGGTTATTTCAAAGTCGACGTGACCTTCAACACGAAGAACAGCTGCATGGATTACGACGATTACCAGGCGCCCTCGACAACACTGCTGCTACTGCCTCCGGGCGCGCAGATGTGCCTGGTCTGGCCGGGTGACGCCAACAACGACGGCGTGGTCAACTACGCCGATCGCGCGGATCTGAATACATACATCCATGACGCAAACCTTCGCAGCAGTTGGCTCGAGGGTCCGACCCGCTTCAGTATCACTGGCGGCATGGATTACCTCGAATGGAAGGCCCAACCCAGTGCACCCTGGCAGACCTCCGATGGTTGCTATATGGATACCGACGGGAATGGTGTCGTAAACAACTTTGACTATATCGCCATCAAACTCAACTGGATGCGTACGCATAGTACGATCGAAGCCAAGCAATCACCGGCGTTTTCCACGGTGACCTTCGATCTCGATCAGAATTACCCGAACCCGTTCAACCCCAGCACTACGCTCCGCTATGCAGCGCCCGAACGCAGCCAGGTGCGTCTGGTGGTCAGTGACATGCTCGGACGGGAAATCACCACTCTGGTCGATGAAACCGTCGATGCGGGTGTGCACACCGCGACATTCGATGCGGGTACTCTCCCCAGTGGCAACTACGTCGCAACCGTACATATGACAGGAATTGAATCAGGACTGACCTTCAACAAAACAGTCCGTATGACGATGAGCAAATAATTCAGTTCTTCCTTCCCCCTTTCAGAGAGGCCGGTTCCCTGTGTGAACCGGCCTCTCTGCGTTTACTCGCCGCTGCGCAATATACCCCCATTCCCTCTTGCTATTTTCAATAATGGAGCATACTTTAGCAACAGAATAATTCGGACTGATGAGTCCTTGTTTCTCGCCGGGCTTCAAGGACCATCATCATCGCGAGGTTATTTTTCGAAAAACAACTCATTCAGGAGAACCTCATGCATCTTTTGCGAAAGCTATGCCTTCTCGCGATCGTCCTGTTGCTCACCGCACCACCAGCGCAGGCGCAGGGCGTCGTCACACTCGATTGGGGCGGCTCGGTACTTACTACAGACGTGTACGATCTGCACTCCGCACCCATCGCCCACTGGTACACGCGCACCAGGCATCAATACCTGATCACACCCGCTGATTTCGCGAATATCGGGCTTGTCCCCACTGGCCCGGTCACCTTCACATCGCTCGCATTTTACATCGAGGGGTGGAATGGCGCAAACACCGTCGGCTACGGAAATTTTCTGATCGACGAATTCAACATCAGCATGAAAAACACCACCGTGACTGCCGTGCCATCGGGCTTCGACAACACGGGTGGTTTCACGCAGGTATACGGTCCGACACCGTTCGACGGCAACCAGTACAACGTACCGGGCTGGGTGACGCACCACTTCAACTCGGATTTTGTCTGGGATGGTGTCAGCAATATTCTTATCGATGTCTGTCACCAGCAGACCTGGACTCCGGATTGGGACTACACCAACACCTATGCGTACCGCTACGGTTTTCCCGGGTCGGCAGGACGCCAGCAGTATTATTACAGCGACGGACTGTACAACCAGATCTGCAGCTACAATTATAGCTACTCCGATAATGCTCTTCCCAACATGCAATTCGGCTGCGGGGGTTCCTCATCCATCACCGCCATCAATGCACCGGGCCTTGTCTATGTCCCGAACATCATTCCGATCAACTACCAGATCGGACATCCGACCGACGATTTCATAGGCGCCATCATGTTCAATCTGAAAACCCCGCAGGGACAACTCGTTGCCTCCGAGACGCTGTCGGGCATCAATTGCGTCGGCGGCAACATCATCAACGGCACCTACAACTTCAACGCGATGAATGTAGCACCAGGGTGGCATATTATTGAAGCCGAATTTACCGTGCTCAATTCATGCGGCTTCGAGGATCAGGTAATTATTGAATCCGCGATCCTTCTGTTGCCTCCCGGTGCGGAAGTGTGTGAAGTCTGGCCGGGTGATACCGACAACAACGGTGTCGTCAACTACGCCGACCGCGCGGCGTTGAACACGTATATTCACGAAGCAAATCTGCGTCCGACATGGCTCAACGGTCCGCAACGTTTCCGTGCAGACGCGGCAAGCGATCCACTGACATATCTGCGATGGGAAATGCAGCCGAGCGCTCCGTGGGACACCCCCGAGGGCTGTCACATGGATACCGATGGAAACGGTGTTATCAACAACTTCGACTACATCGCAATCAAAATGAACTGGTTGAAGATTCATGGGATCAACCCGGAAAAACGTTCCACAGCCTTCTCTCCGGTCACTTTCGATATGGATCAGAATTTCCCCAACCCGTTCAACCCGCTTACCAGCATTCATTATTCTGTTCCCGAGCGCAGTCAGGTGCGCCTGGTGGTCACCGATGTACTCGGTCGTGATATCAGCATACTGCGCGATGAAACAGTCGATGCAGGAGTCTACACCGTGCAATTCGATGCAGGTCAGCTCCCGAGCGGTAACTACATCGCTACCGTCAATATGGTCGGCGTGGAGTCAGGAATTCTCTTCAACAAAACCATCAAGATGCTTCTGAGCAAATAAGCATTCCATCACACGATGATCTGAACAGCGTCCCG
>JAGTUW010000132.1 GCA_018224345.1 Bacteroidota bacterium | reverse complement strand
GTAACGGGCAGCACATCGCGGTCGACACGCGCGAGGAGGTGACGCACCAGGTCGGCCAGACCGTAAGCGTAGGGTCGTGCGGACACAATGCTGTCCTGCGCACGGCGCAATTTTGCCGCCGCGACCATTTTCATCGCCTGCGTGATCTTGCTCGTGCTGCGCACGCCATTGATACGACTACGTATTTCTCGAAGATTGGCCATGGAACTCAGGCTTCAATGGTTGAGAGTGCGGCAAGAAATGATTCAGCGAAAGACGCGAGTACAGTCTGGAGTGTCTCGGTCAGCTCGTCGCTCAACGCCTTCGTGTCTCCGATTTCCGTCAGGACCTCCGGATGTCGCGTGCGCAGATGCTCAAGGAATTCTGTTTCGAAGCGCGCGATTTCCTCGAGAGGGATGGTATCGAGATAGCCTTTGACGCCGGCAAAGATGACGGCGACCTGCTCTTCGATACGCAGTGGTTGATACTGTCCCTGTTTGAGCAGTTCGAGCATACGTGCCCCGCGACGGAGCTGTTGCTGCGTGTTTTTGTCGAGATCGGAACCGAATTTCGCAAAAGCCTCGAGTTCGCGATACTGTGCGAGGTCGAGACGCAACGGACCGGCGATTTTCTTCATTGCCTTGATCTGGGCATTGCCGCCGACACGGGAGACCGAGATACCGACATTGACAGCCGGGCGTTGTCCGGCGTTGAACAGACTGTTTTCGAGATAGATCTGTCCGTCGGTAATCGAAATAACATTGGTCGGAATATAGGCCGAGACGTCCCCTGCCTGCGTTTCGATGATCGGAAGCGCGGTAAGACTGCCACCGCCGAGATCATCGCTGAGCTTCGAGGCACGTTCAAGCAACCGTGAATGCAGGTAGAACACATCACCGGGATAGGCTTCGCGGCCAGGGGGGCGACGCAACAACAGTGAGAGCTGGCGGTATGCGACGGCTTGTTTCGAAAGATCGTCGTAGATCACGAGTGCATGACGTCCGCTGTCGCGAAAGAACTCACCGAGCGTTGCTCCGGAATACGGTGCGATAAACTGCATCGGTGCGGTGGTGTTGGCTTCCGCGGTGATGATCGTCGTGTAGGGCATGGCGCCGTTTTCCTCGAGTTTGGCATGCACCTGTGCGACAGTGGAGGCCTTTTGTCCGATGGCGACATAAATGCAGTACACCGGCTCGATACCGCGGCTTTCGGCTTGTTCGGTATGCGTATGTTTCTGATTGACAATGGCATCGAGCGCGATTGCGGTCTTTCCGGTCTGTCGGTCTCCGATAATCAATTCACGTTGCCCGCGACCGATAGGGATCATCGAATCGATAGATTTCAACCCGGTTTGCAGCGGTTCCATAACCGGTTGCCGTTGCAGCACGCCGAGTGCCTTGCGTTCGATGGGCATTGTCGCTTCGGTATTGATGACTCCGCGGCCGTCGACAGGACGTCCGAGTGGATCGATCACACGTCCGAGCATTGCCTCGCCGACCGGCATGGAGGCTACGCGTCCGGTCCGCTTGACGGTATCGCCCTCTTTGACGCCGGTATCCTCACCGAACAGCACGCAACCGACATTATCCTCTTCGAGGTTCAGCGCCATGCCGAAAATGTCGTTGGGAAACTCGATCAGCTCACCGGCGAGGCAGTTTTTCAGACCGTAAACGCGTGCGACATTGTCGCCCACCTGCAATACGGTCCCCACCTCGTACACATCGATGTCACTGTCGAAGCCGCTTAACTGTTTTCTCAGTATCGCCGATACTTCATCGGGTCGAACTTCTGCCATGTTATTGTCGCCTTCTGCTAAGCTGTGAGTGTTCTGATCTTATCAGGCACCGCGGACGAGGTGATCACGCAGACGCTGGAGAGTATGACGCACGCTGCCGTCATACACCATATCATCCATGCGCACGATAAGGCCGCCCAGCAGTGCGGCATCGACATCGTATTGCACCTCGATACGCTTGCCCGATAGTTGTTCGAGTTTGTCATGCAGCGCAGATCGCTGGTCCTCACCGAGATCGACTGCACTGTGAATGCTGGTGGAGAGTATGCCTTCACGATCGCGGTGCAGCGTGAACACCGTGTCGATTATTTCCATGATATATTCTTCCCGTCCCTTCTCTACGAGAAAGCGGATGACAGCGAGAGCCGGTGACTGCACGCGGTCGGCGAACAGGGCGTCAACCGTTCCCATTTTCAGCTTCTCGGATATGACCGGTGACTGAAAGAACAGCAGCAACTCCCGCGAGCCCAGGACCGATGAACGGACATCGGCGAGATCGTTCAGGAAGACCTCCCGGTCCGGCCCTTCGGGCATGCTGTCAAGTATTGCCGTCGCGAAACGGTGTGCGATGCGTGCTATGCTCATGAAATTCGTATCACGCTAGTTTCTGGGAAGATTGCCGATGAAATCATCGACAAGTTTGCGGTGTTTCTCCGCGTCGAGTTCCTCTCCGAGGATCTTTCCGGCAGCGCGCACGGCCAGATCCGCGACTTCGATCCGGAGCTGGGAGAGTGCTGTATCCTTTTCCCGCCGGATTTCCGCTTTTGCCTGGTCGATCATCTGACGGGACTGTTGGTTGGCGCCATCGATGATGCTCTGCCTCAGCGACTCTGCCGTACTCTTCGCCTCATCAAGGATCTTCCGTGCTTCAACTTCGGAATTCCGGAGGAGATCGCGGTGTTCGGCAAGCAGTCGTTCCGATTCTATGCGTCCTTCCTCGGCGCGCTGCAGGTCATCACGGATATTTGTTTCCCGGCTTTCGAGGGCCGAGAGCAGGGGTTTCCATGCGATGAGCTTGAGAATCCAGAGAAGCAGGGCGAACGTAATAAACGTCCAGACAAGCATCCCGGGTTCGAGGGCGAGAAGATTATCCATAGCTATCCTCGGTGAATGTACTGCTCGAATTCGTCAGTGGAATAAATGACTTTATGTCTTCAACGCCAGCAACAGACAGACCACGACGGCGAACAGCGCGATACCTTCGATAAGCGCGGCCATGATGATCATTGCACCGCGAAGATCACCAACGGCTTCAGGCTGACGGCCGATGGCCTCGAGTGCGGCGGCGGCAAGTTTTCCGATACCCATTCCGGCACCAACGACAACAATCGCCGCGCCCAACCCAGCTGATAACCATGCTAATTCCATTTGTCCTCCAGATTGAAATAGTATGTGAACGTTGTTTTCAAATTTACTTGCAACATGCCTCGTGCGCCTCGATCAGTGTTCCTGATGCAGGGACATCCCGATGAAAAACGAAGAAAGCATGGTGAAAATATACGCCTGCAGAAAACTGATGAAGATTTTCAGCAGCGACATGAACAGAAGAAACGCAATCGACATCGGTGCGACGAATATTGTATCCATTCCGAATATCAATGCATAAAAGGCACCGATGACAAGAGCACCGGAGAGCATGTTCGCGAAAAGACGAATCGCCAGGGCGAAGGGTTTGATCAGCAACCCGAGCAATTCGATGATGAACATGAGAATACCGATAAGAAAGGGAATCCCGTGTGGTATCAATCCTCTCCAGAAGCCCACCACTCCGTTGCTCCGCATGCCACCGAGCACCATGAAGACAAACGTGATCAGGGCGAGGCCTGCAGTGATATTGATGTTTCCGGTTGCGGCGGCGCCGAAGGGAATCAGGCCGACGAGATTCATGACCGTAATGAAAAAGAAAAAGGTAAGCAACAACGGGAGATAGCGCGTTGTGTTGCGTCCGAGAAACGGCAGCGCCACTTCATCGCGCACGAACACCACCACCGATTCGATCATATTTCCAAAGCCGCGTGGCACGACAGCTTTTGTGTTCTGACGTGCAGCCAGCCAGGTCAGCACGATGGTCAGCAACATCGCCAACCACATATACACCACATGCCTGCTGGGCGAGAGATCCAATGTGAAGCCCGCGATGTTGACTTCCCAGTCCTTCGGCAGATACAGTTTCGGGAACGGAAATTCGTGGATGTACGGTGTGTTCTCGACTTTATGCTCGAGAATACTCATCATTTCTTCCGTGGGCGTCAGATCGCCGGTGTCATGTCCGCCATGCAGATCCGAGCCGGGATGCTGCGCGGCTGTCTCTGTTGCCTGATCGGGTTGCAGTGCAGACTGCTCCTGCGCATGCAGCGGTGCGATACAGAGTGCGACCACCATTGCCGCGACAGAAACCCCTCGAAGACCAGTAAATGATGCCATAATGATGGATGTGCTGAGACTCTTGATGTATTACGCCCGCACGCGGCGAGGCTTGAGCATGTCGGTCTTCTTGTTGATATGCAACACTTCCACGATGAGAAATATCGTATAACTCGCCATGAATGCACCGACGAATTCCAACGTATTTGTTGTCACGGTCAACAGGAAGACCGCAACGGCGGCAATCATCAGGAAGAAGCGGGCGGTCATTGCGGCGAGAGAAAACATCATGAACATATTACCGTTGAGACGATAAGCCCGCTCAATGAAGACATATCCTAAAAATGCATTCGTCACACTTAAAATACAACCCGCGACCAAATCGGTCCCGAAGGAGTAATCTCCCCTGCTCAACCAGGTGAAGACGAAAAACAACACCGATATCAATCCCAGAAGGGCGAACTCTATTTTGATCTTGAAAAGTTGCTTGCGCATATATGTTATCATGTCGTCTCTTTTGATTTCCTCTTGTGTAATTGGTTTGCTGATCGTATCACCGAAGTCAATCCGTACACGATACCGATGACCGAACCTATAACGGTAAGCCATGGGCGTGTGTCGAAGAGTGAATCTCCCCAGTAGCCTGCCCCGAAAAACAGCAGTACCGATGCGACGAGCTGCCAGCCGAGATTCGTATAAGGGAGAAGTTCGCGTAACGTTTCCGCAATGGACTCCGAAGTACTTTTTTTCTGTTTGTCCGGCTGTTGCATTGTCCGGAATTCCTTGATTTCATACAGCTTTAAGAATAAGCATTTTTTTATTTATTTCCAACATCTTTGTTTGACCTTGCAGATTGCGCGTCTGCCTCAGTCAACAGAACAACCGAAACGTATGCGGAATTCCATCGGGAAATGAGGGAAATTTTGTGGTTTTTTTCTTTCATCCCGGCCGTTTGCTCAGCGAGGGCCGCCGAGGAAGGTGCGGAAACGCGCGAGCAGTTTCCAGAAGAAGGCGCGCCAGATATTGAATTGCGGCGCGGAGGTCGAGGAAAGAAGGAAGTCCAGATCGTGCCGGTCAGCCGGGGTCATCGATCGCAACAATGTGCCGCCACCCTTTTCCATCTGCAATTCGATGCAGTCGGTGAAACGGCGTGTGATCTCGTCACGTAATTCCTCGAACCGTTTGCGCAACGCGGGATTCGTCGTGTTCTGAATCAATACATCGAGATGATCGATCAGCAGAGCGAGCTTGCGCAACTGATCGAGAGAGCAGCACAGATCAACTTCACAGGCCACCTGAGCACACAGGGCACATATCTCTTCATACTGTTCTTCGCGAATGTCAAACAGCCCCGGAAGATCGACATCATCGACCTGGAGATACAGGTTGGAAAGACGCTCGAGTTCGTGTCCGTACCCGACAATGATTTCCTCAGTCATTGCGTTGACCTGGCGATCGAGTTCCTGTCGCGCCGTCTGCAGTTGTTCGTCGTATCGCCGGCGCAGTTGCGGACTCTGCGTCCGGTCACGTTTTCGCCGCAACTCCGCTTCCCTCGTCCGCAGTCGTTCGATCACAGCATGTTGCACATTATCCTCGTCATTGATGCTGTCGCGAATATGACTTTCGGAAGCGACAATGTGGGAACGCCCGATTTTAATGGTATTGATGACGATATGATCACCGAGAAGGCCGCGGATGTGCTGCTCCTCCAGCGCACAGGCACCGTCGGTGATGATCAGGAGTTCCGTGCCGGCGAGGGTGTCGGTCGCGTTGATATCCCCGACCGCCTGCTGAATCGCACGCGCCATGGCTGTGCCGTTGCCCAATACATGCAAACGCATGACATGACTGATCAGCGCCTGAAACCCGGCGGTGTCCCTCGCTTCGTGCAACGCACCGATCTTCGTGTCAAATGTGCGCAGCGTGATGAACCCCAGTTCCTTCATGTTGCGCTTGAGAAAATAATACACGATGGCCTTGGCAAGATGTATGCGATTCTTCATCGCCATCGAACTCGAGGTGTCGAGCAGAATGTAAAGCTTCTGTTTGCGGTGGTCGGGCCGGAAATCATCTGCATCAGGATCCACAGCGCAATAACGCGGCCGACGCGGATACGGTACCCAGAGCTCCTTTTTCGCGAGCCGGTTGTAGAACACTTGATCGGGAAGCAACCATTGGGAATTATAAATTCGCGGGAGATGCTGCGGGTTGCGGATCAGACCTGCCTCGAATTCCTCCATCTCCTCTATGATGACTTCCACTTCCTGTGTCGACTCCGGCGGCGGCATGACAGTGCCACTCGAAGTCAATGACAGTACTGGTTGGAGTACTCGGGACAACGCGCATTCTTCATCCTCGAGGATGCGCGCAATTTCGAACACGGCGGTGAAGTTCTCCGGAAGCGCGTCATAGATGTGCTCGAAAAATCCGACCTCCTCCATGACATCGAAAAAATGATCGTAGGCTCCACCACGCATGACGTAGCTCCTGCTCAGTTCCAGAGATGGCGCTGTGCCTGGAACAGCTCCTGTATATCCCGGTCTGTCTGCTTGAGAAAATCTGCGACTTCTTCGTTGACGGCTTCGAAGGAAGCGAGATAGCCTTCCAGCAGACGACGATTCTGTTCCTGTGTCGCATCCGAGATCCCGAGCGCATCTTTGGCCCACTCCATCAGCGTCCGCCGCAATGGCTGTCCCTCGATTTCGTTGATCGGTCTCTGCAGAAGCTCAGGGGAGCGCTTGAGATGTTCGATGAATTCCTGAAACTCCAGCAGACGCTGCACCTGTTCGAACGCCTTTGCGGAAGAAAACTGCTTGTAGATCGTCGCATAGCATTTGAGAAACATGTCCTTCTGTTCGCGCATACCGACGACAGTATAAAGATACCAGAGTTTTTCGGCGTCCTCCGGCACGACTGCTCTGCGACCGTGAAGAAAGGCAATGACACGCAACATGTCCATCGCCCGGACGTATGTCCGCGGAGAAATGTAGAAATCCTTCAGATGCGGATGTTCGTGAGGACGCTCCTTGATCAGCCGGTTCCGCTGCACTTCGTAATACCGGATGACGGAATTGGCAAAGAAAATCACATGCAGAGGAATAGTGATGCTGTACTCCTGATCGAGCCCGCGGATCATATCGGAAGCGCGACGCAGTGTGTCATAGGGAATACGTTGTGCCGGCGATGTCGGTCGGCCCTGATGCGCCAGGTAGCGCTGGGCGATCTGGTATTGCGTGTATGCTTCCTTGGCGGGAATGAACAGCGCCTTGAAAATAAACCGGTCGAGCAGCGCCTCGGTGATTTCGCTGACACGAAGGTAATTCGTTGCAGCGATGACGCTGTGCACACGTGCCGGCACATACTGGACACCGAGTATCAGCGCGCGTTCGTTGAGCGTCGTCAGCAGCGAGCGCAGCGTATAGTCATTCGCATCGAAAATTTCGTCTATGAAACCAAATTCACTCTCCACCAGCGAATGCTCGGTGTTATGTATGATCCGGCCTTTCTTGAGTTCCTCGATGTCGAGTCCCCCGAAATAGGTGTCCGGCTGCTGCTCTTTCGAGGCCTGCACCTGGAAAATCCGAGCACCTTCGAACATGGCGAAAATCTGCTGGGCGAGCAGCGACTTGGCTGCGCCGGTCCGGCTCTGTATCAGTGCATGCTCGCGCATGAGCATTGCCGAGAAAATCTGATCGATGACTTCCCTGCGGTTGATGATGCGTCGATTGACAAAACGAATGGCGTTGTGGAACTGCTCGAGCGCTGCGTCGGGATGAAAAGTCGTCTTCTGCTTATCCATGATGCTCCATGCTGGAGTGAAATTGCGGTCTTGCAAAAAGTACAGGTTTCGCAAGAAAGGTCAAACCGGAATCGCCATGGAACGCTGCGCCAATTTTCGCGTATACGCAAATTGCTCTGCAGGCGAAAACCAGGGCGTTCTGCATTTTCTGTGTTCATGTCCTTGACACTCTTATCAGAGAAGCGTAATTTGTCGCAGTTAAGTGATCCAGCTCCAGTATCACTTTAAGTCCCTTGATTTTTCACAAATGAGCATCGCATGGTACGATTCACCGTCCTGCTTCTGCTACTGGCCATCCTGCCGGTCGTCGCGGGAAACGCCCAGGAGAGGAGTTTCAAGGAGGAGCAGGACTACGCCTTCGCGCTGGGCCTGTTCAAAGACAATAATTATCAGCTCGCCTTCGAGAAATTCAGGCAGTTCACCATTTCGCATCCGCAGAGTCATCTGTTGCCGGATGCGGAGTATTACATGGCCGAATCGCAGTATCAGAATGCGAACCTGACCGATGCCGCGCTGGCGTTCGCACGTTTTCAGGAAACCTACCCCGACAACAAGCTTGCCGACG
>JAGTUW010000131.1 GCA_018224345.1 Bacteroidota bacterium | reverse complement strand
GAATCCACGGCCGAAGCGACCTTGAACAGATGCGACACCGCGCCGCAACTGAAAAGGCGGAAGAAATGCCGGTCGTCGACCTTTCTGTCGGGACGCAATTCCCGCAGGCGCGAGATAAGCGAGGCACCGTCCACCTCGTCGTGTGAAGGTACGAAGTACAATTCTGTCCTGTTGCATGTGGAAACCATCGCGGCTTCATTGAACAACACACCAAGATTGTCGTTCAGGAAGGCGTTGATTTCCTCATCGGTCAGATGTACACACTCACGAACGGTCACGGGAGCGGTATGGTGATTGACGCCGATAGCGTAAATCATGCCGAAAGCCCTTTCTCCGTCAAATGCAACATCGGATACCGTCATCCTTTCTTATATCAGAGGAAGCGATGAAAATCACTGAGGAACGCATTGACGACGGTCATGGAAAGCAATGAGAAGGCAAAGCCCCAGATTGCCAGTCGTACGATACGTTTCCCCTCGACATGCATGAAATAATGTGCCACCAGCATGGCCGCGTAGAGAAGCCAGACCAGTGCGGTGACCAGCAGCTTGGGATCGGTGTATGAGAAATCGGCGAATATGCGTGGTAACCACAGCAGGCCAATAATCATCGACACCGTCAGAAACACGAATCCCACAAGCGATGAAAGCACTGTCATGCGTTCGAGTGTCTCAAGACTGGGCATATTCCGATAGATGGATCCCGTGCTGCCGCGTTTGAGTTCGCGATACATCAGCAGGTACAGGACGCCGTACACCGCCGAGAGGGCGAACGCGGCATAGCCGAGTACGGCGAAGCTCACATGCAGTCCTATACTCATATTGCTCAGCACCGGATTGGCGGCGCCCGAGCCCGGCATTTTCATGACGACAGCCGAGGTCAGTTCGAACAGCGCGGCCAGAGCGACGATAAACGATCCGGTTCCGCTTTCACCGGTGCGCTGTTCGATGATCATGTAGGTTGCCGCGATGGTGAAGGCGATCAGCGACATGATCTCGAACGGTGTCGTGACCATGCAGCGACCGTATTCCGCCGTATGCATACCGATATAGATGAAATGCAGCGTGACGGACGCACGGAGCACCCATGTCTTCCACATCGGGGGAAGGCTTTCGCATTTGCGGAAGTCCATTGCATAGAGAAACGCGGCCATGACATAGCCGATGGGCAGAAAGACTTCCGCGACACCGTTGAGGAAATGTAATGTCGATGAATCCATATCTTCTCTTAATTCGGATACACCAGATCATCATAATGTACGAAAAAACGGGCGAAGAAGGGAGGCAATTATCAGGTGGGTTAGCTGCGGAGTACCATTGCGATCCTCTCCCGGTTGATCAGCGATCCATTGTTCATGAATACCACCGCCCCACCTGTGCCCAGGATTTTCTCGATGATGATATCCACCACATCGTTGAATATCTCCCGCAGCGGGAGGGAATTGACGGAGACGTGTGAGTTGTGTTTGACCAACTCGCTGGTTTTCACGTGATAATCGTCTTCGACATAGAGCGTGGATCCCGGATGGGAATCCGCTGACAGCAATACGGCATCGATGCCTGACACCACGTTCCTCAGAATATCCTCCGCAGCCAGTGAACGCAGCGCGCTTCCCGTCATGTCCGATATGGCTCCCTTGATGACGGGCCAGGCGATTTTTCCCAGATCATGCGGCGAAGTTTTGCTGTAGTCCCCCAGAATCGTGCCGACGATTACGTCGTGATGGCGCGTGAGCGAAGAGAAAATGTCAAGATGGTTGCGTTGTCCGACCAGTATCAATCCGAGCGGGTCCTGAGCGAAGTACAGTTCGAAATGCTGATCTGTCTGATCGAGAAAATCAGCAAGCTGCTTGTCGCTCAGCGTCGAGCCGGCGGGTGCGGTACTGCTATGCGCGTGCGCGGTAGCGGTAAGCAACGCATCGTCGGTTTCCGAATGAAAGGGAAACGCGGTGTTTTGTATATCTATGAGTTCGTCCCGGAATCCTTCGTAGAGCCGGGAGGTTTCGCTGCTGAGTGAAAGTATATAATAATGCGTGCTGAGATTCATGATCGGGCCTCGCGCGTTGCGCTGAGTTCTATAAGGTGGAGGGAGTTTCGCAGCCTCGTGTGCCGCAAGTGTGTCGCCCTACCGTGTCACCAGCCGGCAGCATTGCCAACCGGAGTGGTTGAGTTTGTTTTTTGCCCGGCCGAAACGGGATGAACGGAACAGAACAGAAACCCCGTCGTTCATTCCGGGCAGGACATAGGATCCTTCATCTCCGCAATCGACATACTCGATGGACCCCGGCGCAGGGTCTTTCAATGCGCTGAGCCTCTCCCTGTACCTGCTGTCTGCCGTCAGCAGATAGTTCTCCGCCTTGTCGGGTTCGTACACGGCAACCGTCACCGCAGTCTGCACGTTCTCGCTGAGCCGATTGAATGCCTGCTGCGCGAAATAATGTGCGAACCCCGGTATGTCATCGCTGTCGCTGAATCTCTCCAGCCTGGTAAATGCGCGCAGATCGAAATAGGACAGGTGGAGGTTGTCGGGAGAGGCAACGATAGTGCGCGAATAAGGCGCGAGCGCCGCAATGGTGTGCGGCGTTCCGCCAAAGCATGTCGAAAGCACCAGCATATCGAAGCGGGTAGTATCGCCGGTGAAACTCTTCAGGCCCGCAGACAGGTCCCTGACATTGAAGGCGCGTTCGGGCGTCGACGCATCGTATCCCGCACCGTCGAATTCGGAGATTTCATGGCCGAAATAGAGAAAGAAGTTCGTACGTTCCGGACCGGCTGGCGTGGCAGACTTGTGGTACAGCGCAGTCTCGGCCTCGAAGCGGAAGGCCCCCCCCGAACGCCAGTATGGTTTGCGGGCCTTCAGCTCTCCGTTGCGGTAATACTGGAAATCCCCGTCGGGCAAGGGGATGACGTACAGGAGTTTTCGTGACGGACGCTGATGGAAGATGAAGATTTCGGTATCCGGAAGCCGTCGTGCCAGCAGGATCGCGGCACGCAACGTGCGCCAGTTGGCTCTGCGTTCACGTCCTTCCGTGTCATGATAGACATAGTCGCCATCGCCGTGGATGATGAATACGAAGGAGAAGCGCGTGGGCGGAGTGGGGTCCTCCGCTTTCGCCTTTTCATCGAAGCTCACCGACATCGTTCCGCAGGCGGAAAGTAACAACGTGAGCGCCGCGCAGGCGATAGCCAGGGAGAGCCCTGGTAGTCGCCGAGCGGTACTCCGGAAACAATGTGTGTGCTGTTGCATCATGATGGAAGCGCTATCACGGTCTAGAGAATGAGTATCAGAACGATGATGATAAGCAGTAGCGCGACGAGACTGACCGAGATATACTGGTCGGCTTGCTGCATATCCTGCACAACGTAATCGCTGAAGGAATTGAGCTGGGAATCTGCCACGCGCTCGAAGCCGTTCGTGCCATTGAGCTCGTCCTGCTTCTCCTGAAGCGTCGCTCGCAGAAGCGTCGCGCCAGTGCGGTCCTCTGCGGAAACGAGAGCGGAACTCTCGACCTTGTCGAGGGCCTTCGTCATCGTCTCCAGGGAACTCCGGAGAATTTCACGTTTCTGCGTGGGGTTGTCAGTCGCCTTCACTTCAAGGGAAGTGTTGTTGAAGTATTTACTGATATCGCTGCCGCCCCCGGCAGAAGCTGCCTGCGTCATGGCAAGAAGTACGATAAGAGCACCCAAAATTGTCCGTGCCATCATGTCTGTCTCCTTTTTAGGAATAGTGAAAGGTTGCTCTTATATATACACCGGTGTGGTGCAGGAATCAATCGCCCAGAGGGATTGAAAACGAACTGGACCCATGGATGGAGGTGGGAGTCATCCAGGCGGAATAATCGATCGTGAAGGGGAGGCAGACGAGAAAAAGGTGGGGGTTGAGATGCCGTTTTCCGGTATCAGGAAACTTCCTTCCGAATGTATGCGGCGATCTGCAGACGGCTGTTGAGCGTCAGTTTTTCGAGAACGTTGTGGACATGGCTCTTGACCGTATAGGTGGCGATGTGGAGCGTCGCAGCGATTTCCTTGTTGCTCATGCCGTCCGCGATCAGATTGACGACCTGCCGCTCGCGTTGTGTCAGAAGTGTGCCGCTGTGTGGAAAGCTACTCCCCGAGTCAACAGCATCCGTGATGATTTGTGTGAAGAGCGAGTTCGTCATCGTCGTTGGAAGTACGGTTTCCCCGTGAGCCACGGCTGTGATGGTATTGATCCAATCCTCCACAGAGGCGTTTTTGAGAATGAAGCCATGTCCTCCCGCCCGCACGAATTCGAGGATGTCCACATG
>JAGTUW010000130.1 GCA_018224345.1 Bacteroidota bacterium | reverse complement strand
CCCCTCCTGGCTTGCGCTCACCCCGCAACCGGCACGGGGTGTCAACGCGGGGGCGATCACCGTCACCGTCACACGCAGCGATCTGACACCGGGCTGGTATTACGGTGACATAACCATCAGCGATCCGCGTGCGGGAAATGATCCCGTGCTGATTCCCGTTTCTTATCGTGTGTACCAGCCACGCGCGCTCAGTATCGGCGCCGATACACTCCGCCTCAAAGTCACCTTCAAGCGCCCCGCTGTTGTCGTCTCCGTTCCCGTACTGAACGGGGGAGAATCCTTCGGACCCGGGATAATTTCCTGGAGCGCCGCCACAGTGACGCCCTGGCTGCGTCTGCACGATGCGAGCGGCATGGAGGGTGAAGCTCTCTCACTGCATATCGATGCGATGACCAGATCTCCCGGCACATATACGGGAGAAATCGTACTCGACGGCAACAACAGTGTCACCGGGGCGCCGATCGGCAATGCGCCGCTGCGTGTTCCCGTCATCCTGGAAGTGGAAGCGCGGGAACAACTCCTGTTCAGCGCCGCCACCGTTCCGGCGGGAAGCAGCGTCACCTTCACGAATGCACTCGGCCACCGCATCGCGGTACTGGACGTGACGGAAGGCACGGTGGAAGGTTTGACGCTGCAACTGTATCCATATACCCTCCCACGCAACATCCACCGTCTGCGCTATGCCTGCCGCCATTATATCATCGCGGCATCGGGAAGCTACAGAGCGCAACTCACGCTCTTTCATACCCTGAGCGAACGTGTCCCTGCCGCCATCAGCGACGCGGAGGCGCTGCGATTGTGGCGACAGAGCCCGGCGCAGTTTCAATGGACCCCCACAGCCGGATATGCAACAGCCATGGAACAGAGTGTCACCGGCAGTGACCTGAGCGATCTGAACGGGATATGGACCATGGCCTCCCCACTTTCCCCGCAACAGTATGTCAGCAATCTCCGGGTCACACGCCTGACGCATGAGAAAACGGAGCTTTCATGGACCGAGCAGGGAAGTGCCACCGGCTCCGGATATATCATAGAACGCAATATCGAGGGGACACAGACCTGGCAGAGCATCGGTATGCAGACGCACAGCCGATTCGGGGAATATCGCTTTACCGATGAAGATGCGAATACCGGTGATCTGCGCTACCGCCTGCTGTCCTTCGACAGCACCGGCAATGCCAGGCAGAGCCAGGAAGTGACACTCCCGGCTATGACCATTCTCACATCCGAAACCGTGGTGCAACGGCGGCTGACGCTCGATCAGAACGTCCCGAACCCGGCATCCGCGGCGAAGGGACACGGCACGATCCGTTTCTCGCTGCCCACAGCCGGCAATGTACACCTCGCTCTGTATGACGGCAGTGGCCGCCTTGTCTCCATTCTTGCAGACGGGGTATATGGGGCCGGCTCACATACCGTCAGATTGCCTCTCGCCGGACTCGCAGCGGGGATGTATCTGTATCGATTGCATTGTGATGCAGGCACGTGTACACGGACGATGATAGTCACCAGATAGGAAAGGGCTGCATAGAAGTACCGCCGGAGCAGTACGCTGCGTCATCGTAATTCCGGCGCGGAGGTCAGGAGCAGGCGATCGCCATCCGGAATCCGGATTCCGCCCATGCGGCGCAGAATCCAGTCGGCACGGCGGTTGATATAGGCCGTGGGTCCGGCCGGAGACCAGCGTCGGGGGTTCGGCAGAACGGCGGCGATGAGTGCGGCTTCACGTCGTGTGAGCGCCGACGTGGATTTCCCGAAATATTCCCGGGCCGCCGCTTCGATACCATAGATACCCGGCCCCATTTCCACGACATTGGCATACACCTCGAGAATGCGTTTCTTCCCCCACATGCGTTCTATGAGAAAGGTGTACCAAGCTTCGAGTCCTTTACGGACATAGTTTCTCCCGTGCCAGAGAAATACATTCTTCGCCGTCTGCATCGAGATGGTGGATGCCCCGCGCAGCTTCCTGCCCTGATGCATACGGTTGTAGCGTCGGGCCTCTTCGAGCGCTTTCCAGTCGATGCCGTCATGCCTCAGGAAGCGTGCATCCTCCGCCGCGAGAATGGCCCGGAACACATGCGGAGACATATGCTCGTATGGAACCCAGGTTTTGTTGATTCCCACAGGCCTGCCGTCGATGATACCTTCGAAAACGCGCATGAGCATGATGGGTGTCACTGGCGGTGGCAGTATGGCGGTGATGCTCACATACATGAATACGAGAAATACCAGCACGGCAATGGTGCTGTTAACGGCGCGGAGAAAACGGGCGAGGGCTCGTAATGCGTTCATCACTGTCAATATATCATCTCCAGAGGAAACATTGATGTCCAGCCGGAATGGAAACGCCATGCAACGAACCGTAGAGAAGCACTGACGCAGGATATCCAGATGCGACTTTCCGGGAGCAAATTACCGATGAAAAAATATATTTTGCTGCATGCGACAGTTGCTGTAACTTTGTTTCAAGGCATGTTGTCATTTCCCCGTGTTCGCCAGCTACAGCTGGTCCAAATCTGAAGCCAACATATCTATAACGATTCCAGGGTGTTCTCATGTACAAACGAATGATCTTTCCGCTTCTCGGCTTCATGCTCCTGTTCGGCGCCTGCGACGATCAGTCCCGTGTCAACGATCCGGTTGACGGTCCGGCGATGAACGGGACGGCCGCGCAGCTTGCACAGCTTGATCTGACAATGGAGCAGGCCGCCTTCATCGATGAAATGTATTATATGGATGAGGATTTGAGCGTTCTGCTTGATCCGACGAATTACAATGTCATACGCAGTCTCTCCACCGATCCGGGTCCCCGCATGCACGCCCGCAGGTTCATTGACATGGCCGCGATCGTGTATTTCAATCTGATCATGAAAGCCAATCCCGACATGGATATCGCCACACTGCGGCAGATCCGCGAGTGGATTGCAGAATCAAATCGTACGCGTGCGCGGATTATCGCAAGTGGCGCCTCGCGCGAGGAAATCGCCCTTCTGCTGCAAAAGGAGCATGAGCGTTTGATGAAGGAGATCAACGCGTTGATCGGTCCCGAGGCTGTCCGCGCGGTCGAAGCGCTCAAACAGCAGCTTCAGGAGGAACGCGAGAAGCGTCGTGAGATCATGAAGGAACTGCGTATCGACCGTGAAGTGAAGATTATGACAGAGAAGCTCGGGCTGACCGAAGAGGAAGCCGCCGCCGTCAAAGCCGCATTGATCTGGCAGCAGGAGCAGATCGCCCTTATTCGTGCAGAATTCATGAACAATCCCGAAGGCATGCGCGCGGCATTGCAGGAACTGCTCGCAGAGATGGAGCGGAAAATGATCGCAGCCATCGGCGAGGAGAAATGGGAGCAGTGGAAAAACCTCCGCAGTGGTCGCACCGGTGAAGTCCGTGACCCGATTGCAGAGCAGGTGAAATTCCTCACGCGTCTTCTCGAACTCGATACGGACCAGGCAACGAAAATCACACGCATTCTGACCGCACATCAGGAAGAGATGAAAGCTCTCGTGCAGCGCTACAGAAATGACCGTCGTGGACTGGCCGAGGCCCTGCGGCAGTTGCAGCTCCGCACCGACGAAGCCATCAGAGCTGTGCTCACGCGCGAACAACTCGAAATCTACATCAAGTACCGCCGCGGCGGCATGCGTCCCGGTACGGGAATGCACGGCTGACGGCAACAATAACCTCCACGAAAAAGGTCACCCCCCGGGGTGACCTTTTTCGTTTCCTGCGGGAATGCAACCGGCTCCTGTCTCGAACATACACGGTTCAAGGAATCCGGAGGACGCACATCGCGGGTGGAGAACGCGCTGTTGCAGACAACACACATCGATCAGTGCGACATCACTCGTACCGGGGTGGCAATTCCACCTGATATCGAGCTGTTCTTGCGGACTTCCGGGGGCAGGGCTTCTCTTGCACCAAAAGCAACTGGCATTCCATCTGGTCCTTGACCTTCATGGCGGAGGGGAAAGCGCGTCATCCGGATTCTCCGGGAGGAAGTCGTACGAATACAGGT
>JAGTUW010000129.1 GCA_018224345.1 Bacteroidota bacterium | reverse complement strand
GTGAGCGACGGGGGTTGAACCCGCGACCCTCAGAGCCACAATCTGATGCTCTACCAACTGAGCTACGCCCACCATATGTCAGCATGGAAATATACACATTCAATAAAGAAGACGCAATATGCTTCAACAGGGGACTTGCCTCCGGTCCGTTTTTTCCATAACTTGGAGGACTTGGAAGGACCGGACATGAATGCACAACACAAAAATATTCCTGTTCGGCTCGCGGGTCTTGATGATGGGTTGCATACGTTTCACTTCACCGTTGACCCCGCGGAGATCGAATTACCACCGGAGTTCGACAGGAGCGTCGAGGTGCGCGTCGATCTGGACAAGACACATCAGCAAACGGCATTGCATACGTTCGTCAACACGACAGCCGTGTATCCATGTGATCGCTGTCTCAGACCGGTCGCTCTTGCAGTGGAGACGGATTTTCGCTTGCTGTATGTACATGATAATTCCGCCGAAATCGGTGAGAGCGATGAAGACATCCGCCGTATCGACGTGAATCACCCGGTCATTGATCTTTCCAGCGATGTACGCGATGCCGCACTTGTGCAGATACCAATGCGACGCATCTGTGGGGAGGATGAAGAGGGTGAGCCGCTGTGCCGCGATGCGATTCCACCTGAACGGGATGCCGATGAACATCCACGTGTGGATCCCAGGTGGGACAAATTGAGATCAGTCAATTTCGATCAGTAAGAGTTCAGAATACAACAACCGTTTTTGGAGTTTTTCATGCCTAATCCAACCCATCGCCATTCAAAGTCCCGTACCGCGAAGCGGCGCACGCATTACAAAGCCCAGGCCATGCCCACCGGGAAATGCGACAACTGTGGTGAGACCAAGCTGCAGCATCGCGTATGCCCGAACTGCGGGTACTATAACGGCCGTTCTATAATTACACCGAAAGCCTGACCGCCGCCATGTGTGGTCCGGAGCTCAGGCGCCTGTCATGGTGACCATCGCTGTGGACGCTATGGGTGGTGATCACGCCCCGCACAATGTCGTGCAGGGGGCGCTTGCCTGTGTCCGGGATGCACGATGCGACTTTCGGGTTCTTCTTGTCGGACGGGAGGACGCCATTCGCGCAGAGCTCCCCGCAACAATCCCCGAGGCTGTTTCCATCCGTCACACCGACGATGTCGTGGAAATGAATGACCCGATTGCGAGCGCGTTGAAGAGCAGGAAACAATCCTCAATGTATCGCGGCCTGGAATGGCATCGTGACGGCGATGTCCAGGGCTTTATCAGCGCAGGCAACACCGGTGCGGTCATGGCTCTCTCGACACTGCTGCTCGGGCGCCTCCCGGGTGTCGCACGACCGTGTATCGGGACCTTCCTCCCTTCATCCCGCGGTCCTGTCCTGTTGATCGATGCAGGTGCGAATGTGGACAGCAAGCCATTGCATCTCGCTCAGTTCGGCATCATGGGGAGTATCTACACTGAACTGGTCATGGAACGCTCGTCACCGAATGTCGGTCTGTTGAACGTCGGCGAGGAAAAAAGCAAGGGCAACGACGCATCTATCGCGGCCTGGCCTTTACTTCAGGCGGCTCCGATACGTTTTATAGGAAATATCGAGGGAAGGGACATTCTCAAAGGCACTGCCGATGTGGTCGTCTGCGACGGCTTCACAGGCAACATCATTCTGAAATTCGCCGAGTCTTTCCCCGGACTGCTGAAAAGCAAATTCTACGACTACGCCGAGCGCGGGTTGGTGCAGAAACTCTGGGTCGGACTGATTGCCCGGACGATCAAGAACATGATCAAGGACTGGGATTATCAGGAGTACGGGGGAGTCCCGCTCCTCGGCGTCAACGGCATCAGTATCATCGGACACGGCAGTTCCTCACCGCGTGCAATCATGAATATGATTTTTGCGGCCAAACACATGGTCGACCGCCGCGTCAACGAATCCATACGCGAGGCCATGACCTCGCAGCAATCCCCCACATGATATGAGACGGGAATCCGCATGACAACCGCAGCTATTACCGCTGTTGGGCATTACGCACCGGAAAAGGTCGTGCCCAACAGCTACTACGAATCGTATCTCGACACCACCGACGAATGGATCATCTCACGTACCGGTATCAGGGAACGTCGCGTTCTCGAGCATGGTGCCACATCCGATCTGGCCGTCGAAGCCGCAAAAAAGACACTGGCGATGCGCGGCATCGGTCCCGAAGAAGTGGACTGCATTCTCGTCGCCACCGTCACTCCCGACATGTTCTTCCCAAGCACAGCGGCTCTTGTACAGCACAAACTGGGTGCGACCAATGCATGGGGTTTTGATCTGAGCGCCGCCTGTTCCGGCTTCCTCTTTGCGCTGGCCACGGGCGTGCAGTTCATTCAATCCGGCGTGCACAAAAAAGTACTCGTCATCGGTGCCGACAAAATGACCTCTATCATGGATATGTCGGACCGCAACACCTGCATCCTTTTCGGTGATGGTGGTGCGGCCGTACTGCTCGAACCGAACGAGGAAGAAGGCTATGGTGTGCTGGACTGGGTCAATTATCTCGACGGGTCCGGCATGGAAGCTCTGCACATGAAGGCTGGCGGCAGTCTGCACCCGGCAAGCATGGAAACCGTACAGAACAAAATGCACTACATCACACAGGACGGCAAGGCGGTTTTCAAAGTCGCCGTCGTCGGGATGGCTGACGTCTCCATCGATATCGTCAAGCGCAACAACCTTACCTCCGACGACATCGACTGGCTCGTTCCTCATCAGGCAAACATGCGCATCATTCAGTCTACCGCCGATCGCATGGGGCTGGATATGGATCGCGTCATGGTCAATATTGACCGCTATGGCAACACCACCGCGGCTACAATCCCGAGCTGCCTGGCGGAATATTATGAAAGTGGCCGCCTCAAACGCGGTGACAATGTCGTCCTCGCCAGTTTCGGTGCCGGTTATACCTGGGGCGCCACATTGATTCGCTGGTCCATCTGAACTACGGAGTCTTTGAATGAACACTGCATTGCTGTTCCCCGGACAGGCCTCCCAATATGTTGGCATGGGAAAGAATCTCTATGAGCATCATCCCCGTGCGAAGGAGCTGTTCGATTTCGCCAACGACATTATGGAGTACGATCTGCGAACACTCTGCTTCGAAGGACCTGCCGAGGAACTCAAACAGACGAAATTCACGCAACCCGGCATTTTCGTTCACAGCGTCATCGTGGCCGAACTGCTGGAGATCGATCCGGCTGCCGCTGCCGGTCACTCGCTTGGTGAATACAGCGCTCTGGTGGCTGCCGGTGCATTATCGTTCGAGGATGGACTGCGTCTGGTAAAAAAACGCGGGGAGTTGATGCAGGAATCCGGCACGCGCTCACCGGGCACCATGGCCGCCGTCATCGGTGCCGAAACCGCAGTGGTGGAAGAGGCCTGTCGCGAGGCCGCGGAAGCCGGGATCGTTCAACCCGCAAATTTCAATTCTCCCGGACAGATTGTTATCTCCGGCAGTATCACAGGTATCGACCGCGCAATGGAAATTCTCAAGAAGCATGGTGTCCGCATTGTAAAGAAACTGCCCGTCAGCGGTGCCTTTCACTCACCACTGATGCAATACGCTCAGGACGAACTCGGTGCTGTACTCGACGGGACAGTGATTCGTGATGCCGCTTTCCCCGTGTACGCGAACGTGACAGCTGCACCCGTCACCACCGCCGCCGCTATCCGAGATAACCTGCTCCGTCAGGTGACAAGTCCGGTACTCTGGCATGGCAGCATGGACCGCATGTACAACGATGGTTTTACGCGCTTCATCGAATGCGGTCCCGGAAACGTGCTGCAGGGATTACTCAAACGCATCGCACCCGAGTCGGAATGCCTGACGGTCGGGACACATGAAGAGTTAATATCAGCAAAATGACGTATATTGCCGGGACGTATTGTTCCAAGGAAGGATAAGTTCACGTATGAGTCTTCTTAACGGAAATAACGCCATCGTCACAGGCGGTGCTCGCGGTATCGGGCGCGCCATTGTTCGGCATTTTATCGCGGAAGGCGCGGATGTCGCAATTTTCGATGTCGCCTTCCCCGAGGATTTTGAAGAATTCGCTGCTGAAATGCGGAGCACCGGACGCAAAGTAGAGGCCCACACTGTGGACATTACTGACAGTGCTGCCGTCGATGCGGCATGTGACGCCACGCAGGCGTCGCTCGGTTCAATCGACATTCTCGTCAATAACGCCGGTATCACGCGTGACAAACTTATGCTGCGCATGACGGATGAGGACTGGGACAAGGTGCTTGCCGTCAATCTCAAAGGAGCGTTTCTTATGACGCGTGCAGTCGCACGTGTGATGGTAAGACAACGCAGCGGAAAGATTGTCAATGTCAGCTCCGTCGTCGGTGTCATGGGAAACGCAGGACAGGCGAATTATGCCGCATCCAAGGCCGGCATGATCGGACTGACCAAGTCCACAGCAAAAGAACTTGCTGGCCGCAGTATTACGGTCAATGCCGTCGCCCCCGGCTATGTGGAAACGGACATGACACATGTTCTCAGCGATGCACAACGCGAAGCATTCCTCTCCGTCATTCCGCTCAAGCGTGGCTGCACACCCGAGGAAGTCGCAGATGCAATCATGTTCCTGGCTTCCCCTCGCTCGAACTACATCACCGGACAGGTGATCAATGTCGACGGTGGCATGATCATGTAAACGGAGACACGACCGAATACACTTTTTCTTCAACATTATTTCACCCTAACGGAGGATATTATGTCCGCAGACGTTGCCCAAAAAGTCAAACAAATCATAGTCAACAAACTCGGTGTGGAAGAAAGCCAGATCACCGATACGGCTTCCTTTACAAATGATCTCGGCGCCGATTCGCTCGATACCGTTGAGTTGGTCATGGAATTCGAAAAGGAATTCGATCTGACCATTGCTGACGAGGATGCCGAAAAAATCACCACAGTCGGTGACGCAGTCAAATATATCAGTGAGAAACTCGCGGGCTGATTCGCGGCCGCGGTATTATTTTCTTCAGAACGTTCATTCTCCCGTCCTTCCGGGGACGGGAACCCATTTTGGAGGTCTCCCATGAATAAACGACGAGTTGTTGTCACCGGTATGGGTACGGTAAACCCGATAGGGCTATCCGTACAGGAATTCTGGAACAACGCACTCGCCGGAGTAAGCGGCGCAGATTACATTACGTCGTTTGACACGACCGATTTCACAACCAAATTCGCTTGCGAAATCAGGGGGTTTGACCCCGAGCAATACATAGATAAAAAAGCGGCGAAGCGAATGGACAGCTTCACGCATTTCGCCGTGGCAGCGGCCAATATGGCCATCGAGGATGCGGGTCTGGCATCGGGAACGACGGACCACGAACGCGTCGGTGTCATCATCGGCTCCGGCATCGGCGGGATGTGGACGAATTGGAAGCAACAGAATGTGCTCTTCGAGGAGAAAAATCCCCGCCGTATCAGCCCGTTTTTCGTCCCGATGCTCATTTCCGATATTGCCGCCGGACATGTTTCGATACAGCACGGCTTCAAAGGTCCCAACTACGCCACGACATCGGCATGTGCAACCTCGGCCCACGCCATCGGTGATGCAATGATGCTGATCGAGCGCGGTGATGCAGACGTGATGATCACCGGCGGGGCGGAATCTGCCATCTGTCCAATGGGTGTCGGCGGTTTCAATGCCGCGCGTGCGCTCTCGACAAACAATGAAAACCCCAAAGGCGCCAGCCGGCCATTCGACAAGGAGCGGGATGGTTTTGTCATGGGTGATGGTGGTGCAATTCTCGTACTTGAAGAAAGGGAACACGCCCTGCGCCGCGGTGCGAAGATCTATGCCGAATTATCGGGTATGGGTTTTACCGCTGACGCATACCACATCACCGAACCAGCGCCCGGCGGGGAAGGTGCAATGCGCTCGATGCGTATCGCAATCAAGGATGCCGGCCTGCTGCCGGAAGATGTCAGCGTGATCAATGCGCATGGGACCTCGACACTCTATAATGATCGTAATGAGACAGCGGCGATCAAGGCGCTGTTCGGGGATCATGCGGCAAAACTGAAAATCAACGCCACCAAATCCATGACGGGACATTTGCTCGGTGCGGCCGGCGCGATGGAGGCTATCGCTTCTGTTCTCATGATCACACATGACAAAGTCCACCCGACAATCAATTACAGTACACCCGACCCCGATTGTGATCTCGATTACGTTCCGAATACGGCGATCGATTTCCCTGTCAACGCGGTGCTGTCCAATTCTTTCGGCTTTGGCGGACATAATGTTTCACTGCTGTTCCGGAAATACACGGACGCCTGATGTGAATCACACAACGCATGCTCCGATTTCTACGCACGCTCGTATCGCGACGCGGACAAACTGATAAACATCCGGTCGTTCCTCCTCCGGCTGCTCAGGAGGAGGAGCGGCTTGTCCTCTCCGCGTTTGCAACATTCGACAGTGACGAGTTCACTGCTCGCACGGGATACATCGTGCAGAATCACGAGTACTTCCTTCAGGCCGTCATTCATCGGTCCTATCTTCAGCTCTGTCCTCCCGGCCAGGTCCAATCCAACGAACGCATGGAATTTCTCGGAGATTCCGTGCTCAACCAGATTGTGGCGGAGTATCTTTACGACACCTTTCCCGATGCCGAGGAAGGAGCGCTTTCGAAAATGCGCTCCCGCCTTGTCAGTCGTTATGCGCTTGCAGAATGCGCGCGACGTCTGCAGTTGGAAGATTTTCTGTTGCTCAGTCCCAGTGCACACCACTCCATTATTGAGGGAAGCGAATCGATTCTCGTCGATGCCGTCGAAGCGTTTGTGGCAGCGATCTATCTCGATGGCGGCTACAGTGGCGCTCGTACCTTTGTCAGACAGCATCTGCTGAACTTCTATGACAATGATCGTATGGCGATAGACGACAATTTCAAAAGCCGCCTGCTGGAATTCACCCAGGGACGTGGCATGGGCACACCGCGCTACACGACCATCGATGAGTCGGGGCCGGACCACAATCCGGTGTTCACCGTCGAAGTCCAGGTCGGGGGCATGCCGGTCGGAAACGGGCAGGGCGGAAACAAGAAAACAGCGGAACAGAATGCCGCCGCTCGGGCGTTGTCCTATCTGCAGACGATGGAGAACGCGACCCCGGCCTCCACGCACTGAGCACGTTCTTTCTCCTGTGCACGCTCCACAAGAGGACGGTCTGCATACAATTCAATATTATTCAACCCACACGCACCTTCCACCCATTCGGGCCACAACATGAAACAGACACATCTTTACGAAACGCCATTCGAACAACGCCATATCGGTCCCGACGACACCGGGACACAGGACATGCTGCACACTCTCGGGATGGATTCCATTGATACGTTGATGGACCAGATCGTACCCGGCGATATCCGTCTGCAAGCGGAGCTCGACCTGCCCGACGGCATTGGTGAACACAGCTATCTTCAATCCCTCGAAGCACTGGCCGCGAAAAACAGGGTCCTGCGCTCCTATATCGGACTCGGATATTACGGGACTCGCACTCCGAGTGTCATTCGCCGGAATATTCTGGAGAACCCTGGCTGGTACACCTCCTACACACCATATCAGGCGGAAATCTCACAGGGCCGCCTCGAGGCCATACTGAATTTCCAGACCATGGTTGCGGACCTGACAGGTATGGAACTCGCGAATGCATCATTGCTGGATGAAGCGACAGCAGCCGCGGAAGCCATGATCATGGCGCACGGACTGATGCAGCGCAATGCAAAGCGAAAACACAGCAAGAAATTCTTCGTTTCCGAGACCTGCTTTCCTCAAACCATTGACGTACTGTTGATGCGGGCCGAACCGCTCGGATATGAAGTCATTGTCGGCGATCACCGCTCGGTGACACTCGATGATTCATTCTTCGGCGTTCTGCTGCAATACCCTGACGTCAACGGCGCCATCGAGGATTATCGGACATTCATTACCAGCGCACAGGAATTCGACCTGTTGCTGGTGTTTGCCGCTGATCTCATGGCGTTGACACAACTGACGCCACCGGGGGAGCTCGGTGCAGATATCGTCGTTGGCAATACGCAGCGCTTCGGCATTCCGATGGGATACGGCGGACCCCACGCGGCGTATTTCGCTACCAGACAGTCCTTCGTCCGCCAGGTCCCCGGCCGCATCATCGGCGTTTCCGTGGACCGTCACGGCAACAAGGCGTTTCGCATGACCTTGCAGACAAGAGAGCAACATATACGCCGCGAGAAGGCAACATCCAATATCTGTACCGCACAGGCGTTGCTCGCGATCATGGCAGGAATGTACGCCGTCTATCACGGCCCGGGCGGACTCCGTTGCATCGGCGACAGCATTCATCGCGCCGCTGTTGCCGTAGATCGCGGTCTGACGCAGCTCGGGTTTTCTCAGATCAACGAACAGTATTTCGATACGCTGAACGTGAAGGCCGACGCCCGCGCAGTACGCGCCGCGGCGGAGAAGGCCGGGATCAATTTCCACTATCTCGATGATGAACACGTCGGGATAGCAATCGATGAAACCGTCACGGAGAACGATGTCGCGGACATCCTCGGCGTATTTTCTGCGGTGGCTGGAACGACATTCGAAGCAGACGATTCATTGTTCGAAGAGGCGCCACCCCCTTATGCGGAGGGTATTGCGCGCACAAGCAATTATCTCGAGCACCCGATCTTCAACATGAGTCATTCGGAAACCGAGATGATGCGCTATATCAAACGCCTGGAAAACCGTGACATCTCATTGACCCATTCGATGATCTCACTCGGTTCCTGTACCATGAAACTCAATGCCGCAACCGAGTTGCTGCCGATCTCATGGCCTGCGTTCTCTTCGATTCACCCCTTCGTTCCTTCCGATCAGGTCGCCGGCTATCATGAGATGATACATGAACTCGAACACATGCTCAACGAGGTAACCGGTCTTGCCGCCACATCGCTGCAACCGAATTCCGGTGCCCAGGGCGAATACACCGGACTGATGGTCATACGCGCCTGGCATATCGCCAATGGCGACACACAGCGCAATGTCGTCCTGATCCCCGCCTCGGCGCATGGAACCAACCCCGCAAGCGCCGTCATGGCAGGGGCGCAAGTCGTGATCGTCGCCTGCGACGCACGGGGCAATATCGACGTCGACGATCTGCGTAAGAAAGCTGCGGAGTACAAAGACACTCTCTCCGCTCTCATGGTGACCTATCCATCCACACATGGCGTGTTCGAAGCATCCATCAGGGAAGTCTGCCGCATCATCCACGACAACGGCGGACAGGTGTACATGGACGGCGCAAATCTCAATGCGCAATTGGGACTGACAAGCCCGGGCGTGACCGGCGCCGATGTATGCCACCTCAATCTGCACAAAACCTTCGCGATTCCGCACGGCGGAGGCGGTCCGGGCATGGGACCGATCTGTGTCGCTTCGCACCTGGTACCGTTTCTGCCCGGTCACCCCCTGGTCGACACAGGCGGTGAGAAAGCGATCCGTGCCGTATCGGCCGCACCGTGGGGCAGCGCAAGCATTCTGCCGATTTCCTACGGATACATGAAAATGCTCGGTGGACGCGGACTCACGAAGACCACGAAATACGCCATACTCAATGCCAATTACCTCAAGACCCTCCTGGAGAAAGAATACAGTATTCTCTACAGCGGAGAGAGTGGTCGCGTGGCGCATGAATTCATCGTTGATCTGCGTCCGTTCAAGGATGCCGGTGTTGAAGCCGAAGATGTCGCCAAACGGCTCATCGATTACGGCTTCCATGCACCTACGGTGGCATTCCCTGTGGCCGGGACCTTGATGGTCGAACCGACGGAAAGCGAAGGCAAGGCCGAACTCGATCGCTTCGCAGAAGCCATGCTGGAGATTCGTCAGGAAATCCGTGATATCATGGATGGCAAGGCCGATGCCAGGGACAATCTGTTGAAGAATGCGCCGCATACGGCGGACGAAGCAGTCAACGAAATCTGGGAGCATCCGTACACGCGTGTCCGGGCAGTCTATCCGCTTCCCTGGGTGCGTGAACGGAAGTTCTGGAGTCCCGTCGCCCGCATTGACAACTCCTACGGCGACCGTCACATCATGTGCTCCTGTCCCCCGATAGAGGCATATGCAGAAGGATAAATATGCACCACGGAGTTCACCCCGCAGAAGCGAAGCGAAAGCGGGGTAGTGCTATTTCTTGATAAAGCCCTTCTTGTTCTTCTTGCTCGTCGCTTGCCCCGGAGGAGCGAAGCGACAGCGGGCTGGTTTCTCGGGTTTAATTTTCTGCACCTCTGCATGCTTTTGGCAATGCAGTCCTGCAATCGTACATTTCCTCAGTATCAGTTTGCAGTGAGGTCACTATGCGCATTGCTCTCTTTGTCCTGTGTTCATGTTTTCTTTTTTCCTGCTCCTCGGCCCCGCCCCGCCCGCTCTTCTCGGATTATATGGAGGTGCGGGAAGTGAGGCCGGATGACCTGCTCGCATCACGATTCCGCAACGCTGAAGGAGAGGAATACCGTCTGGGCGACCCGGTCATTATGGGCAAGTCCGCTTCCCGCCTGCAGGTAAAACGTGTCTCTGACGACCGCTACGATCTGTATGTGACGTTGTTGGGCGTGGACGATGCACGCTGGCGGCGCTTTGCACGCAGCAGGGGACGACAGGCCGCACTGGTCGTCGACGGCGTCATACGAAGCGTCTTCGACGTACAGAACCCGGGCACACCCGTAGAAGGGGAAGTATTGATCGTCCCAGTTCCCAATGCCGCCTCGTCGGAAACCGAAGCGGAGAAGCTTGATCGCTTTCTTGAGGACAACAGACCTGCCAGGCGAAAAACGAAAGACGAATCGTGAACAGTGGTGTACGAGTCGGCCTCTGGGGTGCCCTGATTGCGATCACGGCATTTTCGGTGTGGAACTTCTGGCCTGAACCGGTTATCGAACGTGAAGCCGGTGTGCTCTGTCCGGAAATCCCCGTACAAACCGAAGCGAGCCGCAGGAATCCCTGGTTGCATGATGAATTCATGATCACGGCCCTTGCCGACTACTCCATCAGCGCTGTCGTCCTTTCCCGCAAGGATTACGTAAGCGGCAGGGAGTCGACGTTGTCGCCAGTGGACCTGGCACTCGGGTGGGGACCGATGTCCGATTCCTTCGTGTACGACAAACTGGATATCAGTCAAAGCGGACGATGGTACAAGTGGAAGCCGAAAGGACTCGAACCCATTCCGAGAAAGGAAATCGAGCGCAACAGCGCCAACGTTCACATCCTCCCTGCCAACCGGGCCGTACGCACGGCGCTCGCCGATGTGTACCACGGCAGCATCGTGCACATGTCCGGCTATCTCGTCAAAGTCACCGCCGATACCGGGTGGGCCTGGGCCAGTTCCACGACACGCGATGATACAGGACACGGTGCCTGTGAAGTATTCTGGGTCGAGACGCTGGAAGTGGAGAATCAGTCCCGGAAGTGACGGGGAAAAAGCAGCCCGGGGAAGTACACTCCTTCGCTGAATACCCGTATGACCATCACAGCAACGCCCTCTTCAATATGCGGAGTCGTCATGATAGAAGCTGCTTCCATTCTTCCCGAACTTTCCGGAAGCATACAGCACCTTTCCACAGAATCGTTCCGCAGACGCGCCTGCCGGTTGCGCCTGGTCATAACCGACAATGACGGGGTTCTCACAGACACAGGTGTTTATTATGGACCGGAAGGCGAACTGGTCAAGCGCTACAGTATCCGTGACGGCATGGGAATGGAACGTCTGCGCATGCTCGGTGTCGAAACCGCTATCGTTACCGGGGAACAATCACTCAATCTCAAGCGACGCGCCGAAAAACTGAAACTCGGTTACCTCTATCTCGGAGTAAAGGACAAGGCAGCAGTGCTGGCCCGTATCCGCCAGGATACCGGATGGACGAACGAGGAAATTGCCTATATCGGTGATGACGTCAATGATCTCGGGATCATGGATATCGTGGGGGAATCCGGACTGACTGCGGCGCCAGCCGACGCCATGCCACAGGTCAGAGCGGTCGCACAGTATCTCTGTGCCTGGCGTGGGGGACATGGCGCCTTCCGTGATTTTGCAGAAGCCATTATCACGCTGCGCATGCAGCAGTGATATCCCTCCCACCACGACCCGGTCACGGACCTTCGACACGTACCACTGCAATGTGTATTACTCCACAGTGACGACGATACCCTCACTGTGTGCGGCAAATTCCGGAGCGTACATGCACTGTATCGACGAAATGCCATTGGAGAAGCGACCGGCATGCGAGACACGCAGTGGGTATTCGAACACATGAACGCCTTTCCGGAGGCGGTGGAAAAAGAAATTGACCGACGCGTCCTTCGGTGCTTCGTAATATCCGAGACCGCCCTTCCACTGATAACCGGACAACTGGTTGATCAACTCGAAACCTGAGCCGCGCATATCCTTGAGATGCACATATTCCATG
>JAGTUW010000128.1 GCA_018224345.1 Bacteroidota bacterium | reverse complement strand
GGCGCATTGGTGCGCACACTGACAGAGGAACGTCGCGAGGCGGGTACGCACGTGGCGAACTGGAACGGAAGAGACGAAGCCGGCCAACGCGTGGCAAGCGGAACGTACAACTACGTCCTGACCATGAACGACCGCGCGGTCACACGGCACATGGTGGTCGTCAATTAGCAGGACGTAGTACGGTCGTTTTTCCAATTCAGGAAAAATCGATACTATGACGGAGCCCTATGGGCTCCGTTTTTTTTCACTCAACCCTATCTCGATGAAGCAACCGCTTATTGCCGTATTCATTCTTCTCTGTTGCTCGCAGCAGCTTCATGCACAGACGTATGAGCGTTCCGCCCTGCGCCTCGGTCTCTGCGGCGGCGTCAACGTCGGCGGAGAGGAGGCCACGCTCAAATATGCTGCCTATACAGCGCATCCGTACGGGACGCTCTCGCTGGAACATTACATGGCGGACAACATCGCCGTGACCGCCTCGTTGTATGCAGGGACGTTGAAAGCGGAAAGCATCGGGCGACCACTGTTCCCCGAATTCGGAACGCAGGTCATTACCGGCTACGACAGCAAATACTATGGAGTAGCGGGTGGGCTTTCCTTCGTTCTTCCCAGGGTTGTCGGGTTGACGCCAGTAATCCGTCCCCGGTTAGGACTGCTCATGCATCATACGCGTGTGAGCGGAGAGCGGGGGTTTGACCGACGCATCTCCCGCGGTGCACTTACTTACGGTCTGGGAGGCGGCTTCGAATATCCCCTGTCACCCGTTGTGTCTTTCAGTTTCGGCTATGATCTTGTCCTTACCAACAGCGATGTCCTCGATGGACTAAAATCCGGAAATCACAACGATGCGCTCTCGGTGTTTACCGCCGGTATCAATATTCTCATTCATCCGGGTGGGGAACCGCAGCGACTCCGTCGCCCGGAGGAACAGCGTATCGCGTCACTGGGTCCATCGACAGAAACCGGAACACCCCGGGATATGCGCAATGCAGGGCGGGAAGATGCAGGCACGGGGGAGAAGTCGGCCCGCGACGATACCGTTGGTGGAATGCAGGGAATCACGCTGCGGCCCGGAAGACCTTCCGTACCGGAGGATTTTCATCCGCCGGAAAAAGAAGGGGTGTTACGATTGGATACACGTCTGATGATTGAACCGATAGAGCGTCTGAGTGATCTTGAGCAGAATCCCGGGCGTTTCAGTTTCAGGGCCAGACAGACTGGCACGGATCCCATGCAGTTGCGATGCTATGTGGAATTTCTCCGTGACGGCATACCCTTTTACCAGGGGAATGTGGACCTGGTACTTCGCAGAAAGGAATCCGTCTTCACGGCGGATCAATTTCTCAATCTGCCACAGTTGCTCGACCGCAATGACGGATACGCGCTCTTGCCGAGGGGGAATTACCTCATCCGTGTTTCCGCCGTTGCGTGGGATCATGATCTGAGTAGTCTGAGCAAGGCCAAATTCCTCAATGTTGATTTGCGACCGATCTTCGGCAACAAGGAAGTGCAAGCACGGGACATCATCGTCGAACGTGCCGTGGATGTGGCTGCGGAAGGGCAGGAGGAACTCATGGTGAACTTTTTCCGTGCACCGGAAGCTGCCGCTGAGCGCTCAAGACGGGGGCAGGCGGATCGGGAGAACAAGCGCGCTCCATTGCAACTCGCTCCGCCGACCATGAAGGCAGAAGAGCGCGAACACTATCTGGCGACGGAAATCGAACACTCAATGCGTGAAGGACGAAAACTGCAGAGTCTTACCGGTAGTATCGGTCGTTCGCAAAATCTGAAAATAGTGCTTTCGGAAGTCTTTTTCCCGATGGACAGCGATATGCTCAACGATGAGGCGCGCATCATTCTCGACAATGTCGCACGCATGCTGAATCAGCATCCGGAACTTCAGGCGGAGATACGCGGCTATGCGAGTGATGCAGGTGATGAAAGTCACAATGTGTTGCTCGCACGCCGTCGTGCGCAGCGCGTACTCGAATATCTTGTGCGGCAACGGACACACGCGTATCGCCTGATTCTCGGTGCCCCGAGGGGTCGGCAGTCCCGACCCGCCGCCGGTGAAGACATGCGCATGGCCCGGAAGGTTGAGATCGTCCTGCGCAACAGAGGGATGTAACGCTCTGCTTATCTCGTCTCTTAAACGGGCGGCCCTACTGCCGGTGAACATCGATCGGGAGTGATGAGGGTCGTCTTCAGTGCGGCTTCGGCGGTGCAGAAAGCGTGTTGCGGGTCAGCCGTTTTTCAAAGCAATTGATGCGCACGGTCCGCGAACTCCGTGGCGGCTACCGGATCAACGGGGGCAACAGTGATTCTCCCGACCTTGATCGCTGTTCCGACGATAATACCATGAGCCAGCGAGAGCGTTTCCGCAAGTGTTTCGGGACGCACACCGCTCCCGACGAACACGGGGGTTGCAGTGCTTGCCGCCGCAATCTGTACATCCTCGAGATCAGCTGCTTCGCCGGTGCCGCTGCCTGAAATGATGACGCCGTCGGCCAGACTGCGTTCTACCGTATCCCGGACGGCGTTGGACAGGGAACTCGGGGCCAGGGGGGTTCCATGCTTGACGAAGACATCGGCGAGTATGGAAATACCCCGTGCGTCGATCATCTGGCGGTACCGCAGGGTGTCCGAGGCGCGTCCTTCAATCACACCCTGGTCCGTCACCATGGCACCGCTGTGTACGTTGATGCGAATGAAGCGGGCGCCGGTTGCCGCGGCCACGGCGAGCGCCGCTTCCGCATCATTGCGCAATACCTGTACTCCGACAGGGATGTTGATTTCGTTCTGCAACGCTGTAATCACCGCAGACATTTCCGCGATGACGTGCTTGCCAGCCTCGGTTTTCGCGTATGGAGCATCGCCGAAATTCTCGACGAGAATCGCGTCGAAACCAGCTTGCTGGAGAATACGTGCATCCGCGAGCGCACGGTCATAGATGAATTGCCGTGAACCACCATAACCCGGCGCGCCGGGCAGGGGCAACAAGTGTGCCATGCCGATGAGACGGATGGAAGTGAGGAATTGTCGCTGAGCCATAATGACCTCCTTCCTGAACATGATGAAAATTTAATGTCAGAAATTCACTGATTCGTCGAATGCGACCGCCGTGGCTTCCATCAGCGCTTCCGAAAGTGTCGGATGGGCGTGAACGGTCTTGAGTACTTCGTGTTCGGTGGTTTCCAGTGTCCTGCCGAGCGCTGCCTCGGCTATCAGTTCCGTTGCTTCGGCACCGATAATATGTGTACCGAGCAGTTCTCCGTATTTCGCATCGTAAATCATTTTGACGAACCCTGTCGGGTGTCCCGCGGCGACGGCCTTTCCGGAAGCAGTGAAGGGAAATTTACCGATTTTTACCTCGTAACCGCGTTCCAGTGCTTTCTTCTCCGTCAAGCCGACGCTCGCCACCTGCGGTTGACAGTATGTGCAACCCGGGATGTTATCATAGTTGACTGGCACGGGATGTTTCCCGGCGATCGCTTCGACGCAGGTGAGTCCCTCGGCCGACGCGACATGCGCCAACCACGGGGGACCGACGACATCACCAATGGCGTAGACTCCGTCGATATTCGTGCGGTAATACTCATCGACCTTGATAGAGCCGTTTTCGAGATCGATGCCGACATCCTCGAGGCCGATATTCTCGACATTGCCGCGGACACCGACGGCCATCAAGGCGATTTCCGCCTCCAGCGTTTCTTCTCCCTTCGCGCTCTTGACGGTGACCTTCACACCGTCGTCGCTCGTTTCAATGGCCTGCACTTTTGTGTTTGTCTTCAGGGTCATCTTTTTCTTGCGGAAACTGCGCTCGAGTTCTTTGGAGATATCTTCGTCCTCTATGGGCAGTATATGGTCGAGCATTTCGACAATGGTGACTTTGCTGCCGAGAGCGTTGTAAAAATAGGCGAATTCGACGCCGATAGCGCCGGCACCCAACACGATAAGGCTTTTCGGAAGTGTCTCCAGGGACATCGCCTCGAAATAGGAAATGATACGTTTGCGGTCAATTTCAATGCCGGGAATACTGCGCGGACGCGCACCCGTGGCGATGATGATATGCTTCGCCTCGATTTCGTCGAGCTTTTTCCCCTCGCCGTTGAATGTCCCGACACGATTTGCCGCGAGAAGTTTGCCGTAGGCTTCGACATGGGTGACGGAATATTTTTTGAAAAGAAACGCCACACCTTTCGACATCCGATCGGCGATGCCGCGGCTGCGACTGATGATTTTTGAAAAATCGAAACCGGGATTTTCGAAGTGCAGTCCGTAGTCGTCCGCATGCTGCAATGTCTCCCATAACTCCGCATTCCGCAATAGCGACTTGGTCGGAATACATCCCCAGTTCAGACAGATGCCGCCGAGATGTTTTGCCTCGACGCAGGCGGTGTTGAAACCAAGTTGTGCCGCGCGGATTGCGGCGACATATCCCCCGGGACCGCCGCCGATGACGACGACGTCAAACGATTGTGCCATGTCAGTAATTCTCCACTCGATGCGTGTAATTGGAATTTCATTATCGGAAAGATAGGCAGCCCCGGACGGAGAGGCAAGCGCGCATCCGCTTTCCTGAAGCGCACCATTGCAACGACAGCACAACGCACATAATTACGGAAGTAGCGGAATAACCAGGAACAGTACATCCGGACAGGCAGCATGCGCCGATGAGCAATCGCTCCAGTTGCCTGACACATCCGGCGCTCGCCTCGCTGATCGGTATCCAGACCGTCTGATGGTATCCCGGACAGCATTGCGCAGCGTACCTGCAGGTTGTTCAGTGCAGAGCGTCGGGATTGAACGTGCCGGGCATTGCCGTATGTCGGTCGCGGGTCAGTGCGGGTTCGAGTCCGATCAGTCGGGCATAGACCGTGAGCTGTCCCCTGTGATACATTTCATGTTGAATCGCATCCTGAAGTACCGCCATACGTGTCTCACGGGTTCCGTCGAGTTTCGTGACGAGTTGCATCATGTGCAGGTCCCCGCATTCACGAAGACGGGTTTCAGCATCCCGATACTGCTCGACCAGGATGTTGACCAGCTTCTCCTGCGAATCAGCCCGTGTGATGTTCGGTGCATATACATTGGCGAGTTGGGAGAGACTGGCACGATCGAGATTCGTATCGTCACGCAGCAATTCCTCGACGGTGATGATGAAAAGCTCAAGAATATGGTGGGTAATATCAAAGATGCTGCGCATCTCAAGAGTCGCGCGAAATGTCAGTCGTGCGGGTGGAATATTCGAAATTTCCCTGATCAGACCGCGACGGACGGAGTACCATTTCACGAGTGTTTCATTGAGAAGAGTGTTTGTCCTGGCCATGTCATTCGGTTTTTTGAAAAACGATTATACGGAAATGTACGGAACATCAGGGGGAAACGTCCATGCAAAATTACCGGGCTGATTTCTCACAGCCGTTCGTGAACAATCGCGTAACGCCACAGGCCTGTGTGAAACGAACGGCGCGTCGGGGGTGTGATTGCTTCCATTCTGCGTTCGGCGCCTCTGCCCGACAGGCGCCAGAGAACTGCCCGGTCATCTCGTCACGGAGAGGGCGGCAACAGCTTCGGGGTCTGACATCAGAGCGCATTCCCATGCAAGCGACATCTGATTCTGATCCAGCGCAAGGCGTGTGCAGTGCTGCAACCGTCGCGAACATTCATTCGCACGCAGCTCCTGCCGCTTCCACGCGGCAAAGACGCTCAGTACCGCGCGATGCGCTTCACCGAGCCGCAGCTCCACATCGAACATATCAGCCGGTGTCTGGGCCGGGTCGATGCCCTGCAGGTCTTCTTTCCAGCGCAAGAGAATTTCTTCCCCGTCAGGAATTTCCACGACTGAGGCAAGTCTGGCAAGGTTGTTGCCCGTCAGTATATCACTTTCCCGCAGATGCTGCGGAAGAGCGTCGATGCCGATACCATTGTGCGCAGGTTTGGGTAGTTCGAACAACGCGTCCCCGTTTGCCCGACAATACCAATTGTATCCCATGCGTGCGACCAGGTCGAGACGACGGGGATCGATGCGATCACCTTCAAAGGCCGATTCGCGCACATGGAACATCACGACTTCAGCGATCATCAGATTGCCGCTGCCCGGCTTGGCACCGGTATCGAAATGATGCAGCAGACGGCACTCCATCACGAACGGAGCTTCGGCCACCCCCGGCGGAGCGACAATGTCGGAGGTCAGTTTGCCGAAACCCGCTTTCAGAAATTCGTCCTCTCCTTGTTCGTAATCCGACGATGCCAGGCTGATCTGCTCAACCATGGAGTGAGAAACAGCGGACACGGTGAATTCCCCCGTGTCGCGTATGTTCTCGAAGCTGTGCTTCGTGGTGCCGTCCTTCCCCCGGTACGCGGGAGAAACAACAATCACGGGGGGGTTGGCCCCGAAGGCATTGAAAAAACTGAATGGTGAGAGATTGACCCGGCCCTCCCGGTCCTGTGTGCCCACCAATGCGATGGGCCGCGGGGCTACCCCGCTCAACAACAGCCGATGCACGAAAGGAACGGGATGGTCGTTCGGATTGAAAGATTTCATATCCGGTACTCCGGTTTGTAGGTGTCGTATGGTGCGTCCTGTCCGCTTGTCGCGGACCGTGAAAAGAGCATTGTACCGCCGGCAGAGGCGCTCCTGGTGATATTCCAACAGACATCACATCAGCTGCGGGGTCCGCTGTGGGAACAGCTGCGTTCCCACCGTGCGTTTTACTCGGTGAAACTATGGCGGACGATGTTCTCAAGGCGTCCGAGACGCTCGATGTCACAGACCACCACATCGCCGTCCTTGAGCCACCATGCGGGTTCATAGACTTTAGAACCATTGAGTTCGAGGAAACAACCGGTCCCGACCGTGCCGGAACCGATGACATCACCGGGATACAGCGTAACACCATAGGAGGCGCGCTCGATGATCTGCGCGAACGTCCAGCTCATATCCTTGAGATTTCCGCGACTGACCTCTTCGCCGTTCACCGTGCAGGTCATCACGAGGTCATAGCGCTCACCCGTATCACCGGAAATACGTTTGTCCTGTAATTCATCTTTCGTTACCAGCCAGGGACCGATCGATGTTGCGAAGTCCTTGCCCTTGGCAGGACCGAGATTGAGCTTCATCTCATGCATCTGCAATCCACGCGCACTCCAGTCGTTCATCACCGTGTATCCGGCGATATAGTCGTCGGCTTCGGCAGCGGAAATATTGCGGCCTTCCCGTCCGATGACAATTGCACACTCAAGTTCGAAATCCAGCTTGTCGAGATGGAGGTCCATGACTTCCACTACCCCCGGACCAGTGGTTGCGTTGTGATTGGTGAAATAGAAAATGGGGATTTCGTCGTATTCCGGAATCATGTCCACCCCGCGATTGCGGCGGGCTGCTTCCACATGCTGGCGGAATGCGTAGGCATCGCGCATCGAGGTGGGATGGGGCACCGGAGCCAGCAGGGTCACCTCGTCGAGCGGCCAGGCGATACGCTCACCTTTGCTTTCCGTGGGTGAGCCTGCGTTGCGGAACCAGTCTTCCACTTTGCGTGCCGTGTCCAGGGCGCTGTTTCCCTCGCGAAGAAAGGCATTCATTTCATTCGGGAGCAGTATATCACCCTCCTTGTCGATGTAGCGTTGCATGGTGTGTGCGGCCTGCAGGTCCATGACCATATCGCCGACCAGGGCGCCCAGCAGCGCGCGTCCCTCATGTGCGAATGTTACGAGCTTCATAGCGGATATCTCTCCTCATTGGTTCTTGTACGTCTTTGAAAAAGTTCATTGTCGTCGTGCCTCGCTTATCTGTCACCGGATTGTTCGTGACAGGTGTCATACCGTTTTCCACTGCCGTTTATCCTTGATCAGATCCATGGCGATCTCCCGCCCTTTCTCATCAATTTTGTAGAGCGGCATGATTTTGCTCGCATGCACGATGGCCATGTCGAGCCCCGCTTCGCATGCATAGTGCAGAAAAACGGAATTGAGCACATGCCGCGCATGGGGATTGAGGCCAAAGGACACATTCGAGACACCGAGGCTGGTAAAACAGCGGGGCCACGCGGTTTTGATCATGCGAATGGCTTCGACGGTATCCATGGCCGACCGGCGGTATTCTTCGTCACCACTCCCAAGCGTGAATGTGAGTGTATCGAATATGAGATCTTCATCACGCAGACCGAACTGTTCTGTTGCGATGGAGCGGATACGGGCGGCGATGTCGAATTTTTTTTGTGCGGTCTTCGCCATACCGTCTTCGTCTATTGTGAGAGCGACGACAGCGGCACCGTATGTCTTGCATAACGCGAGCACCTGGGTGAGGCGTTCCTCGCCGTCCTCAAGATTGATGGAATTGATGATTGCCTTTCCGGCACAGAGTTTCAGTGCATCCTCGATGACCTCGATTTCCGTCGAGTCTATCATAAGGGGAATGCTCGCCTGCGTATTGAAACGTGAAATCACTTCGCGCATGTCCCGGCGCTCGTCGCGTCCCACATACGCCACACAAACATCGAGCAGATGCGCCCCTTCCCGTATCTGCTCCCTCGCCATGCCCACCATGTCGTCGTAGCGTTCCCCGAGCAGCAGTTCGCGGAATTGTTTCGAGCCATTGGCATTGCAGCGTTCTCCTATAAGCAGGGGTGGAGGATCGAGATGCATGGGAATGGCGGTATAGAGAGAAGAAACCATCGGACTGCGATCGATGTCACGTTCTGCCGGGCGGACCTCCCCGGCGAGGCGGGAGAGGCGGGAGATATGCTCGGCCGTCGTGCCGCAACAGCCGCCGATAATGGAGACCCCGAGTTCCGTGATAAAGCGGCGCATGTACTCTTCGAGTTGTTCGGGCGTCAGGGTATAGCAACTGTGTCCGCCGATATTTTCGGGGATACCTGCATTCGGCATGACAAACACCGGCCGGGGAGAGTTGCGGCAGATGGAGCGCAGATTTTCCTCCATCTCTTTCGGGCCTGTCGCACAGTTCATTCCGAACACACTGACGATGTCGTAAGGATCAATGGTTGCGATTGCCGCGGTGATTTCCGTGCCCATCAGCATGGTTCCCATGGTCTCTATGGTCACAGAGACGATGACGGGAATGCGCTGTTGCTTGTCATCGAAGTACCGTTGAATTGCCGCCAGGGCCGCTTTCACCTGCAGCATATCCTGGCAGGTCTCGATGCAAAGGAGATCCACGCCGCCTTCTATCAGTCCTGCCGTCTGTTCGTAATACGCGTCGCGCATGGTATCGAAATCGATATGGCCGAGTGACGGCAGTTTTGTCGTCGGGCCCATCGACCCCGCGACGAAGCGCGGCTTGTGTTCTTTTTGATATGCATCCGCCATGCGCCGGGCGATGGCAGCAGCTTCGAAATTCAGCTTGTACGCCAGATCCGCAATATCATATTCTGCGAGGACAATGCTCGTGGAACCGAAGGAATTCGTCTCGATGATATCCGCGCCGGCTTCGAGAAAATCGCGATGCACCTTCTCGACGGCAGTGGGTTTGGAAAGGACGAGATACTCATTGCAGCCCTCGAGTTCAGCGCCGCCGAAATCGTCGCTTGTCAGGTTCTGCTCCTGCAGGTTTGTGCCTGTTGCGCCGTCAAACACCAGAATGCGGCGCGTCAATTCTTCAAGGAAGAGTGATTGCATAATTTTGTTGTCATTGCATGCTGAAGCCCCAAGATAAAAAAAAACCGGGACATGCACCATCATCGACAGTCGCCTGCAGTACAAACGCTTGCGTGTTTCCCTGCTGCTCTTCGGCATCGGCATGGTGGAGGCGGGATACAGCACTGTACTTGAGCCAGCACGTGAAGCAGTCAGCCTGCTATGGACCGCGCAAGCCGAAGATGATATTGCCGTATTCCGGGTCCTGATGCTCAGCAAGCGATGGGATGCGTTACGGGAAGCACGGGGCACCGTAAGATCTGCTGCCTTGCGATGCTTACCCATTATCGCGTCGCGAGGATGTACCTTGCTTCATTTTCAAACTGGCGTTAGTTTATAATGATATGCGCGACCGGAGAGAATGAGCGCGCATGTGTTCTGTCTGTCCGGGAGTCGCGGCAGAGGCTTTGTAACCATACTGCAGGATCGTGTAATGAAATTCCATGTTATGGCTGTCGCTGTTTTGCTCCTGGTAGTGGAGACGCAGGCGCAGACGCTGACTGTCAGGGATGAGGCAACGGCAGAACCACTGATCAACGCTTCACTGTTTTCTCCCGATCTCGGAGTCTCGGCGTTGACAAATCTTCAGGGGAAGGTGAAGCTCGATCCGTTCAATGGGGCAGACAGTATCCGCTTCGATCATATCGGACATCGCACTGTGTGGCGAAGCTATGACGAACTCGCAGCAATGAATTTTGTGCTGAACATGGAGGAAGTGGCTTTCCGCATGAGTGCGGTCGAAGTTTCGGCCACACGCTGGCGCATGCCGGAAGCGGATCTCCCGCAACGTGTGATCAGCCTGTTTCCGACGGATGCGAAACTGCAGAACATGCAGACCGCAGCGGATCTGCTCGCTGCTACGGGAGAAGTATTCATACAGAAAAGCCAGCTCGGGGGGGGAAGCCCGATGATCCGGGGCTTCGCCACCAATCGCGTGCTGATCGCGGTCGATGGTGTGCGCATGAATACGGCTATTTTCCGCAGCGGCAATGTGCAGAACGTCATTTCTCTTGACCCCTTTACGCTGGAACGGACGGACGTGATTTTCGGTCCGGGGGCCGTCAGTTACGGCAGTGATGCCGTGGGCGGCGTCATGAGTTTCGCTACCCGTACGCCGCGGCTTTCTCATAGCGGCATGGCCGAATGGCATGGGAATGCCGTGCTGCGGAGTTCAACAGCGAATTTCGAGAAAACCGCTCATGTGGATCTCTCTCTGGCGCTGGAGAAGTGGGGGTTTATCAGCAGTGTGACGGTATCGGATTACGACGATCTCGTCATGGGAGGGCAGGGACCGGACGATTATCTCCGGCCTTTTTATGTCGAGCGTATCGGGGGACGGGACAGTGTGCTTGTCAACAGTGATCCGGAGAAACAGACCCCGAGTGCCTACCGGCAAATCAATCTTATGCAGAAAGTGCGTTTCCGGCCCGACGAGGAGTGGGATATACAGTACGGCTTTCATTATTCGACGACAACGGATTATGCGCGCTACGACCGTCTGCTGCGTATGCGGGGTGAGCGTCCGCGATCGGCGGAGTGGGAGTACGGTCCCCAGGAATGGATGCTGCACGCTCTGACCATCGACCATACCAATGGCGTCCCGTGGTATGACTTGCTCCGTGCGACCCTTGCCTATCAATCCTTTGGCGAAAGCCGGCATGACAGGAATTTCGGCGGAACGCTGCGTCGCCACCGCAGTGAAGGTGTCGATGCATTCTCTGTCAATGTGGACTTCGAAAAAATGCTGGGACAGACGCACGAGCTGTTTTTCGGCGTCGAGTATGTCAGCAACATCGTGGCATCGGAAGGAGAGGATGAGGACATCATCAAGGGCACGCGCGTAGCGGGACCGAGCCGCTATCCTGACGGTGCGACCTGGAATTCCGCTGCCGCGTACGGGTATTACAGTTGGAAGCCGATGGACCTGTTGATTCTGCAGTCCGGTCTGCGCGCAAGTTATGTGACACTGGATGCCGACTTTTCGCAGGAGTTCTATCCGCTGCCTTTCAGCAGTGTCGCATTGCGCAATGGCGCCATCAACGGCAGTCTCGGTGCCGTATTGCGGCCGGGCGGTGCATGGCAGTTCGACATCAATCTCTCCACCGGTTTCCGCGCTCCCAATATCGACGATGTCGGCAAGGTGTTCGATTCCACGCCCGGCTTTGTCATTGTTCCGAATCCCGATCTCCGGCCGGAGTACGCCTGGAACGCCGAGATCGGTGCGAGGAAACGGCTGGGTGAACTTCTCCGTATGGATATATCGGCTTTCTATACACTGCTCGACGACGCGATGGTGCGGCGTCCGTTTTCCCTTGCCGGACGGGACAGCATCGTGTATGCAGGCGAGTTGAGCAGGGTAGAGGCATTGCAGAACGGCGCCAGAGCACAGGTGCATGGCATACAGGCAGGACTGGAATTCCGTCTCGGAATGGGGCTGCGTCTGTGGTCGCGTTTTACCTGGCAGAAAGGCGAAGAAGAACTCGACGACGGGAGCACCGCTCCGTTGCGACATGCCGGGCCCTGGTTTGGCAGCACACATCTGGTCTGGTCGCGTCATGGTCTGGAAGTGGATCTCTACGCTCTATACAACGGTGCGATCAGGCATGACGATCTCGCACCGGAAGAACAGGCGAAGACATATCTCTACGCGCTCGATGCACAGGGGAGACCCTGGGTACCGGGGTGGACGACATTCAACCTGAAGGCGCGGTACCGTATCAGCGACATGGTCAAGATCTCGGCAGGAGTCGAAAATATCGCGGACCGGCGCTACCGTCCCTACTCCTCGGGCATCACCGCTCCCGGACGCAATCTCATCGGTGCATTGTATATCACCTTCTGACCGACCTGCCCTCCGTATCGATTGCAATACCGTTCTGGCAATCCGCGCACCATCCGGGATTATCTGTGAATAATCACGTCGTCGTGCTTCGTGCGCCGGAATTATTTCCGGATAAGCAAGCGAATGCCGGGCTGCTTCCGGGATTATCTGTGAATAATCACGTTGTCGTGCTTTGTGCGCCGGAATTATTTCCGGATAAGCAAGCGAATGCCGGGCTGC
>JAGTUW010000127.1 GCA_018224345.1 Bacteroidota bacterium | reverse complement strand
TCAATGAACTCTGTGCTGCCAGTCATTTTTGAAGCATGGGTGCAGACTGTCCAATCCGTCATGGTTTACCTGGGCGGACAGGAATGTCCGCCCTCCGTTAAAGAAGCCTCTGTGAACGCTGTAGTGCCATTCCTTTCCCTCATTTCCCACTTTTAACTTTTCACTCTTAACTCTTAACTCTCCAGCCGATGCGCGAAGGTGATATTGCGGCGGGCGAGGCCTTCCAGAAGTGCGTTGTACACCGCCTCGTCGGCGCCGAGGTGTTCAGGGGGAGAAATGCCCGGACGGCGATAGCGTCCGTCTGCAAGCAGCCGGGCCGCGACGGAACAGGTGTAGCCGGTAGTCCTGGCCATGGAGGTGACTCCCTGCTCGCGATCATAGCGGTCGAGAAGGTCGAAGGTGTGTGTTTCCTGCGTGCCGTTTTTCCTTCCGGTGATGATCACGCGCATGACGGAAAAATCTTCCTCTCCCTCCTGCATCTCCCAGGCAGGAAAGAGCAGACGTGCTGTGACATCGAGCGGTATCACGGCACTGCCGTTGACATCGATCGTGTCCTTGCGGAAAAACCCGGTGTCACGCAACACGGCCATCAATGCCGCATGTCCCGGATAGCGCATGGTCTTCTCCTTCATGTTGGGTGCCTGCATGGTTTTCGCCAGGGTGCGTAATCCATCTGTATTGAAGGCCTCGAGCGTGCCGACGTCCTCGAAGTCGATGTGCTCGATGTCACTGAGTGCAGGACGGATGACTTCGACGCCGTGTTCGATGTAGCGTGCGGGACGCGTGTATTCCTCGATCACGTCGATGGGAGAAAACACGGCAGCGTATTCCCAGGGCTTGCGGCGTATGACGGGGAGTCCGCCCACATAACAGAGGAAGGTCTCGACGTCATCGAAATACGCATTCATTCTGCCCATCAGTACGTTACCCAGGCCGGGTGCGAGGCCGCAATCCATCACTGCCGTCACGCCGCGTTCACGTGCAAGTGCATCGAGCGAGAAGGGATCTTCGGGGAAGAAGGAGATATCGACAATGTTCTTTCCCGCGTCGATGACGCGTCGCAATGTTTCATAGCCCATGAAACCCGGGACGGCGCCGATGACGAGGTCGGCCGGAGCGATAGCGGAGAGCAGTTGTCCTTCATCGGACAGATCGGCAAGCAGGGTTTTCACCCGGCTTTGTTCCAGGCGCGCGAGTATCCCGGGGTCACGGTCGGCCACAAGGACATGGAAATGTGTTTCGGCTGCAAGATCGCGTGCGATGGCCGCGCCGACCATGCCGCCACCGAGTACGGTGATGTTCATGAAGACTCCTGCTGTTGCGTCGAGTTCAAAAGTTCACTGTTCTTTGTTCTGCCGGGATTCGGGGCTGCCCGCATCCGGCGGAGAGGGAATGCGTTCATACAGCTTGAGTATCATGCCATGCATGCCGACAGAGAGCGCCTGATTGTTCGGGAGAAAGGTAATGGCATTGAGCGCACCGGTCCCCGTCAGGTCATGCAGGCGCCAGCGCAGGTTATCGTCTTCCCCGCGGACAATGGCGCCGCGTTTTCCGACGGCCCAACCAGTGCCCTTGTCGTCGAAGGTCAACGATACGTAATCGGTTTCATAAGCATCGATACGCTGCCAGGTTGTGCCACCGTCGAGGGTGCGCAGAAGCAGGCCGCGATATCCGGCAGCCCAGCATTCGTCGGCGGAACGGGCGTGTATGGTTCTGACGGGGAGAAACGCGTCGATTTGCTGTTCCTGCCAGTGTTCACCACCGTCGGTTGTGCGGAGCAATACGCGCTGCGATGAGGATGCCCACCCGTGCTGCTGGTCGGCAAAGGAAATCGCCTCAAGCAATCGGTCGGTACCGCTGTTGAGTGTACGCCAACTCAGGCCACGGTCGGAAGATGTGACGATGGTTCCCCCGTCACCGGAGAGCCAGATGGAATGACCCACGACGCTCATGCCCGGCAGGGTGACAGCAGTTGGCAGCGCGACGGCCGTCCAGTTGCCGCCACCGTCGGTACTGCGATAACAGGAGCCGCGGAAACCGGCGACGATGACAAGGCTGTCATCGAAGAAATGAACATTGCGCAATGCGAACTGATTTTCGGAAAGTCGCTGTTTCCAGCTTTCGCCGCCGTCGGTCGAGAACAGCATGACGCCGAAATCTCCGACCGCGATACAGGAGAGGCTGTCTGCACAGTCGACATCCCACAGATGCATTTCCGTCGGGTGGTCGATGCGCTCCCAGCTGCCAAGGGTTTGCGCCGCGACAGGAGTCACAAGAGTACAAAGGAGTAAAAGAGCGGGTATGTTCATTCGAATCGATCCGTTGTGTGGCAATGTACTCATGCAGGGAAATGCAATACCATAATGTACGTTGCCACGGAGAAGGAAAGCAATAGGATTGGTGAGCGAGGTGATTGAATGGGCCGGCACGGTGGCCGGCCCGCGCGGAGGGGGTGGCCGGTGCGGACGAGTACGATTCCTGCTGCGTTTTCGTATTTTGCGGGAGTTGTGCAATTATCCCAGTCGGAGACCGGATGAACACACGTCTGATCGAGTCCCGCACCCTTCACTTCTTTTTCGTCGTGACGGGAGCCCTGTTGTTGCTTCTGGCCCTGGTGCAGCTGCCGGTCGGTATTTTCATCGAATATACGCGTCCGGGCCTTCCCTGGTATGCGGTGGAGCCTGTTGCCGAGGGGATCCGTATTGTGCCGGTCGTCAGTGTCGAGGGGGAACCGGACCGTCGCTTCCGTGCCGGGGACGTTCTCGTGCGCATCAATGACATGCGGCTGGACTCTGCACATTTCGACACGCAGCGATGGACACGCTTTCTGACGAATCTCCATATCGGTGACACTCTCGCGGTGGTATTGGCTCGTGCGGGGGAGGAAACCGGAGTGACGGTCATTCTCGGGACATCGGTCAGCCAGATTCGCGGTCGCGTCTATTCTCTTGCATCGGTCGTGGTGAACGGAATTTCTCCTGTCATCATGCTGCTCATCGGCTACATCGTGCTGCTGCGTCGTCCCCGGCAACGACAGGCGGTACTGTTTTATCTGACGCTCGCTTCCTTTGCCCTGTATATGCTCAGCGCGACGGCTGCCAGTCAACATATGCCGTGGTGGCAGCTTCTCGGATCATGGAGGACAGTCCTTGCTGATATCACATTCATGTTTTTTCTGCCTCTGCTGCTGCATTTTTTGCTGGTATTTCCGGAGGAATGGTTCATGAAAGATCGGCCACGTCAGCGATTGGCCCTGATCTATCTTCCTTTCATATTGCTCGTGCCGGTGACGATACCGTTCGCAGTGAATATCTTCGGGAAAAGCAATCTTTTCACCGCCGGGATCGATTTTCTCTACATGATCAGTCCGGTGATCGGACTGCTGATTCTGCAAGGATCGCGGCGTCGCGCGACAGCGCCGCTGAACCTGCGTGTCATACGGGTGGTGTGGACGGGTATGCTCGCCTTTTCCATCGGTTTCATTCTGCTGATACTGATCAACCATCTCTATGTGGTACACAACTATCTTATTCCGGGGGCTGTAGCCATGCGTCTGGCGGCGCTGTTGCTTGTGGCGCTTGCGCTTCCGCTGAGTTTCGGGTACGCATTGTTGCGCTACGGTTTTCTCGATATCCACATTCTGTTCAAACGTACGACGCTGTATCTGCTGGTTTCCTCCGGAATCTTTCTGGTGTTCCTCGTTCTGTTTCTGTTTCTCGATGCTGTCATCGACGAGTTCACGAAAATCGACGCATTACTCGTTGCCACTATTGTCACGTTCGTGGTCGCGACATTCGCAGGATTGGCCAGGGGGAAAGTGGAGGAGGCGTTCAACCGCCGCTTCTTCCGTGAGGAGTATCTGCGGCGCAATGCCCTGCGCGATCTTTCACGGGAACTCCTGCATATTCTCGATCAGGGAGTGATAGCCCGGACGCTCGCCGAAAAATTGCGCGCGATACTTGAACTGAACTTTGTCTCCGTGGTGGGATGGGATGGAGTGGACATGTGGAACGTGGTGGCGGGAGAGAAGCCGGATGACAACATGCTTGCTGCGTTACGGTCCCGACCGGGTTTGTTCAGCAGCGTCGAAAAGGGAGCGGTGCTGAACGTCAATACTATTCCCGGCGGCGGGGAATTGCAGGAGCTGAACGCGTTCTTCTGTATCAGCGCCGAGAACGGCTACCGGGTCTGTGTGCTGCTGGGCAGGAAGGTCGGCGGCAGTGCCCTGGGGAATGAGGACCTCGCGGAACTGCAGGGAGTAGCCGAACATGCGACCCTGGGATGGAAGAATGCAACATTGTCGGGGGAACTCCGTGAGCAGGAACGCATCAAGCAGGATATGCTCATCGCACAGCACATTCAATCCGCTATGCTCCCGAGTGCCTTGCCCGAACACCCGGTGTTCGATATCGCTTCGCTCACGCTGCCTGCCAGTGAGGTGGGCGGCGATTTTTATGATTTCATTCCCTTTCCCGACGGGACGCTGGGTCTGGTCGTTGGAGATGTATCGGACAAGGGCGTCTCGGCCGCCATGATCATGGCTTCGACTGTCAGCATCGTGCGCTTCGCAGCGGAAATCGAATACACGCCGAAACGCATACTGGAGTTGTCGAATCGCCGTCTGTACAGGGACACGGACAGTCAGATGTTCGCCGCAGTGTGTTTTGCCCTGCTGAATGAAAGGACGCTTGAAATGCGCTTCACCAATGCTGGTCTGCCCAAGCCCCTGCTCATCCGCAATGACGAGGCCTTTCTCATTGAGTGGTCCGACAACGGCACGCACTTTCCGCTGGGGATGGTGGGCGAAACCGACTATCACGAGGAATGCCTGCAATTGCAGAAAGAGGATGTGTTAGTGCTCTATACTGACGGGATTACCGAACGCACGAATGATGAAGACGAGGAGTTCGGGATTCATGGATTGCGTGATACGGTGCGCGCTGCGGCAAAACTGCCGGCACAGGACATACTCTTCCGTATCATCAACAAAGCGCAGCAGCACGGAAGAGGGAGAGATCAGTATGATGATGTCACCATGATCGTGCTGCGGGTCCGCTCCTGAAGCGGACGCAGGCATATCGACGCTTATGAACTTGTCCAGTACAGGGATACACCATATTGAAGCATACGGCAGTACGCTGTTTGCGCGTATTCTGGCTGCGGTGGCGACGCTCTCGTTGCATGTGCTTGTCGCCCGTGCCGTCACGCCGGCCGAATACGGGGCGATCGCCCTGCTCGTGACGATACTGGCAGTGCTTTTTCTTCTGCTTTCATTCGGAAACGAAGCGCTGCTGGTACGTGAGGGCGGCTTTCGTTCGCCACGGGTCGCGTCAGTCACGCGCTATACATTTTTGTTCTCTCTTATACTCGTGTCGGCGCTGATCGCTGCAGGGGGATTGCTGGAACGCGGATTGGAAATCCCGGCTCTGGCGTATGTGCTCATGGTAGGACTTCCCGTGCTGCCGTTGCAGGCGTTGCAACTGCCATTGCGGGCAGAATTGTTGTATCGGCAGGAATTTCACCGTCTTGCGCGCATCGATGCGCTCAGCAACAGTGTCGCCTGGTTGCCTGCCGCCGGGTATTTTTTTCTGACGCAGGACATCGCGGCGCTTCCATTGTACCTGATCGTCATGCATGCATTGCGTTGGTTCGGATACGGACGTGTCGTCGGATTTCACTTCTCAGCGTTTCGCGGACGAAACATTCAGCTTCGCGCATACCTTCGGGGATGGAGGGTGTTCTCCATCAACGGCAGTGTTTATCTGACGACCACATTTGACGATATCATGATCGCCATGAATCTGGGTGCGGCCATGCTGGGCTTGTATCATCTCAGCTATCGTGTGATCAATATCACGCAGGAGTTTTTTGCCGGTGTGATGCGGACGCTCAGCTATCCCCGCTACACACGCGCAGCAGCAGACCGGACGAAAGTCTACCAATTGTTCTGTGCTGACACGCGTTTTATCACTGCCATTATTCTTCCCATCCTCGCTGCCACACTGATGACGGCGGACACATTGTTGCCTGTATTGCTCGGAGAGGCCTGGACGGAGGCGGTATTCATTTTTCAGTTGCTGACTATAGAGGCCATGCGGCAATCACTGCTCGCGCTTGGGGGACAGGCGATCATCGCTCTCGGGGACGAGCGCCGTCTGCTGCGTTATTCATTGGTCTCCGCCGGTGTGTTGCTCCCGACATTCTTTCTCCTTTCGCTGACTACGCTTGATATCTTTGTCATCGGGTTCCTCGCAGTCAATACACTGTTGAATGGCTACTTTCTTGTGATCGTCCGACGAAGTTTTGCCCGACCGTTGCGTCCGCTGTTTCTGGCCTGGTTGCCGGGTGTGACGGCGGCCCTTGTCGTTATTATCATCCCTGTAGCCATCATGCTGCTTCTCCCCAGCTCCGACATCCTGCTGTTTGCCGCTGTCTTTCTTTCGCTGTTGGCGGTCACTGCCGGATATCTGTTGTGGACTCCGGATATTCCGGCATATCTTGCCGCTGCGACCGGCTGGTCACGCCGCGGTGCGGGTGGAGCGGTGATGCCCCTGCGCGTGCATGTCGATGGGCCGTACGACGAGGCAAATCCGCATCTGCGATCTGTCTATGACCTTATCTCGCAGAGAGCGACGGACGTTATGTTTGAACGCCTGGATTTTCGTTCCTGCTTACAATCCGGTCTGCGCAGACGATTCACCGGGCACAAGGATGATGTTCATCGGCAGATCATTCACATGCATTATCCAATGTATCTGTATGAAGGGAGATCGTTGGCACATGCGATATGGCGCGGGCTGCGCAATGGTATTGTTCTCACGTTGTTGCGTGTACTCGGATATCGCTTTGTGCTGACGCTGCACGACAGTGGTGCGCATGATTTTCCCTTCCGGCGTTGGGAACGGCTGTATCTGACGTTGCTTTGCCAGGCGGCGGATCGCGTGACCACGCTTTCGGAAACGGGAGCGAAGATGCTGTTTGTCGCGTTCGGTCGGTGCCACGGCACGCAGGTCGCACGGCATTGCCTCTATGAAGTGCCGGAATGTTCTTTGTCACGTCGGCTGAGGAAACGTGCAGAACTGGGGATTCCCGATGACGCCTTCGTTATTCTGTTGTTCGGGAAAGTGAGGCCCTACAAGGGATTCGACACGGTGCTTCGCGTCTGCGCCGACTTGGGAAATGATGCGCCAGCCGTACTTTGCGCGGGGAAGGGAATGGACGCGTTGGTAAGGGAGCATGCCCGGGCGAAGCCGCGAACATTTGTTTTCGATCGGTATATCGGAACGGAAGAAACTGCGGCACTGATGGATGCTGCGGATTTCGGTATCCTGCCATACCGGCGGATTCTGCATTCCGGCTCCGCGATGCTCTTCGCTTCTCATTGCTGTCCTGTCATCGCTCCCCGTTTGGGTGTGTTCACCGAACACGAGCGCAAATACGACATCGGTGTGTATTATGATTCTTCATCCGTCGAGGGGTTGAAGACGGCGTTGCGGTTCGCGCGTGAAGCCGGGAGGGAAAGTTTTGCGTCTTCGTTTGCAGCGTTTCATGCCGATCATTCCTGCGCGGAGGAGGCAGCAGTGATTGAGCGCGTGTACCGTGAATTATCAGGGGAGAAAGTATTTCCGGAAGACCCCGAAGCGACGCAGAAAGGTCGTGCACGCCGAGACCGCGGTGCTTGACCGCAGGCGTCGCAGATTGTGGGTCCCGAGCAGCGCCGGAAGATAATACCTGAGAGAGGGGAGATGCGGCGGCCATTTCAGCAGCAGGGAACGCAGCAGTCGCCGCGCCTTCGCAGTCTCACCGTAATAGTATTCGACACGGGCCCGGGCATATTCGATTTCCCGACGTGATGTGAAGACAGACGGTTGTTGTGTTTCTTCTTCGAGAAAGCGCAGACTGGTTTCTCTTGTCAGTGCTTTCTGTCCTCCGTCCGGTCGTCGGCTCAGTGAGTCGGGTGTCTCGATGATATGCAGCAGCAGCAGCGGCAGGTTGTGGAAACGCGTGACACGCAGCAGTCGCAGTTGGAAATCAAAATCCTCTG
>JAGTUW010000126.1 GCA_018224345.1 Bacteroidota bacterium | reverse complement strand
TGTTGACCTTCTCCTTCGCGGATGCATAGCCGATTGCGATCAGAGAGTCGGCAATTGAAAAATCCATACCGTCAACATGACGGAGATCCGGAGCGATGACCATGTCCGCCTGCGCGAGTTGTTCCTCTCCGGGTGGAATCATGACAATATTGAACACCTGGTCGATGACATCGAAGGCTGTGTTCAACTGGTCGCTGTCGCGCAGCGGACTGGTCGTATTTACCGCAAGGATATATTCGCAACCCTCGGCGCGTGCGACATTGACGGGAATATTCGCAAGCAGTCCGCCATCGACAAGCAACAGGGAATCGCGGACGACGGGAGAATACATCACGGGCAGGGTGGAACTCGCACGCATGCATTCCGCCAGTCCGCCGCTGGACAGTGTCACGCTCTTACCGGAATGTAGATCGGTTGCGACTGCACGGAAAGGAATCCCGAGATGATCGAAATCATCGGCATGATACAGTGCCTGCAACGTCAACTCATTGAGAAGATTCGTCAACCGTTGCCCATTTGACACTGCCTGGGGGAGAATTGGTTGTAGTCCGTCGAAACGCAAGGTGAGAATGGAACGGTCGGAAATAGGTTTGTGATCGAGTGAGAGAAAGTTCCGATCTGCTGCGTCATGCATACGCATGATTTTGTTCCATTCAATGTCACGAATTGTGTGTTGCAGTCTGCGTGCATTGTAGCCACTGGCATACAACCCTCCGATAATGCTCCCGATACTCGTCCCGACAATCAGGTCTGGACGAATCCCTGCTTCCTCGAGTGCACGAAGTAAGCCGATCTGCGCCAACCCACGTGCTCCGCCACCACTGAGTACCAATCCGAGATGCGGTTGCCAGGGACTGCGAACACCCTCTTTGTTCTGTGCAGTTATGACCGTGCGCATGGGAACCGCACTGCGGAAACTTACGACCGGTGCGGATGTCGTGGCATGCGTACTGTTGAGGTGCTGCGCAAAAAGTGTTCCGGCACTCAAACCGGTCACGATGACCGTGATCAGAAATGTGATGGATCGAATCATTCCTGAAAATTACACGCACAATAAAGTACATGCAAGCCGGAAAGACTTGCATGCACTTGCCGTAACCGCGGAGCATGGTTCGGCGGGAAGTATGAGGAAGAGAAGCCTGTAGTTTCTCCGCGTTGCCACGGAAACTCTATATGTCCCAGTGTGAACTGATGCCCACTGCGACTGCACTGAACGATTCGTTCAGATGAGGTGTAATATCCATTGTCCCGATGTCCAGTTTGAAATTATCTGCGATGAATCCGACACCTGCCCCGAAGGTTACAGGCCGGATACCACCGAAATTGACCCCCATGCGGAACGCAACGTTGAACAACAGTTCGATTTCTGTCCCCAGTCCGAGGCGCGGACTGCTGCTGTTCCCCGCGATGTCATTGAATCCTTGCCGGTAGGCGACGGTCACATGCCAGTCTCTACCCAGGCGTGGCATATCCGGAATGGTCAGCAGCCCGCCGATGATCAAGGCCGAAGGCAGAGGAGTGGAGAAGGATGAGATGGGGCGTTCCTGGCCATCGAGACGGGATCGAAGCTCATCGACCTGCTCTCCGCCGACAACGTCGTCAATCAGGAAATCCTCATTCGCGGATATTTCATATGTTCGCCTATTCCACTGTACCGATCCGAGGTCGACAAGACTGACTCCGGCGCTGAAGTACCTGTTGAGTTTGACGTGAGCGCCGATGTCCATACCGAGACCGCTACCGACAGGGTTTGGAAAGAGCGTGTAATGAAAATCATTATTTGCCATCAGCCAGTCTTCGGATCCTGCGTACTGTGCGACCATGTCAGCGGAACCACTTACCTCGTAAGTGTCCGGATCGGTGAAGAAACTGCTGTTGAAACGATCGATCCCGAAATACCCGTAGCCGTGAACGACCTTGACGCTGGCGCCGACAAGCAGCGGGATGTTTCTCACAAGTCGAAACTCCCGCGCAACTGTCAGTGCATAATCCCGTGTCCATGATGAAGAGACGCGTGTCTGGCTGAAGTCGAATTCCTTTCCCGCCGAATTTCCGAAAAATGCGAATTCAGCGAAGGAACGCGGCAGAGCGATGTTGCTGCCCGTACGCTCGGTGATGCTGAAGGCGGCGGTCAGAAATCTGGTAGAGATCATGAGCCCGCCAAGCGAATAGCGGATATCATGAGTGAAATTCCCGACATCCCCCTGAAATGTCTTCAGGATCATATGCTTATCACTGTTGCCGAGATATGTCGCTTCGCGCTTCCCCTTCTCATTTACCGTGCCGGTGAAGTAGCGTTCGTACGTGGCGTAATCAAGAAAATCCGCTCCTGCCTGGGCACCAAAGGGAAGGATGCCCAGTGAGATGGACACGCCATCGTCAGGGACAAGCTGTGCGGGATTGACATTGAGTGCATCGAGCCCGCGTACCAGTGCGGTACTGCTGTTCCCCATGCCGGTCAGTCGGGCGCTTGTGCCGATGGTCTGGGCTGTTGCGGTAAGACTGAACCCCAGTGTTAAAAGGAAGAGGAAGGACGCTCTTGCCATGTGATGGTATATCAGAATCCTGTTCATATTCACTACTTCTCCGTGAAAGCCGTATTGATGTTCAATGTTGCGGCGCCGCGGATGCGCACATAATCGGTGGAACGGAACGATCCATTATTCTCCTGTGTGTCGAAGGAAATCCGGAAGCGAATATGCTCCGCCTTCCCCAGAAGCGAGAAATCTTCTGCGGTGAAGTGCAGAATCAGGCGCTCAATGATCGAATGGCTGACGAAGCCCTTTTGGTCGACAGGCGCCGGACCAACCCGGAGTGGCGATCCGTCGACTGCGACAGGGCTCAGCAGGACGCGGTAACGAGTGTCGAGGAATTCCGCCTCTACAATAACTTCCGTGGGAAGATGGTTCTCCAGATCGAACGTCAATGTCCCTTCATTGACTTCCTCCATTTTTTTCCTGCTGTCTTCCGCGATTACCATGGGGATAGTGTCGACAACACTGCCTTTCAATTGAGTAAAGCGCATCGGAAACTCCAGGAAGACATCACCTGTGATCCGGTCTTCCGCCGTTACGCTACCGTACTCCCGTGTCGGATTCAAAACGAAGTCTCCCTGCATTCCGAGACTGTCGGGATAATCCGGGGAGAACGAGTTCAGGAAATGCGCGACCTTTGCATTGTCGAAGTCAATGATCGTCTGTGTGTTCCCGGTGATATCCACTGCCGCGATCGGCAACTGCGCACTGGTTCCTTGTACGCTCTTTCCAAGAATCCGCGCCTCGGAGACGCCGATGGGAAGCATTGCGTCGTTGCGCAGAAGCGCCCACATCCGTGCCTCGGAAAGGGAAAGCGAGGCTGTAATAGATTTATCGATGGGGAAGTCGGATACTCTCATGTTGTCTACACGCAACGTGGCAGGTGCGAGCGTCCCGGTCATGGTAGAGAGAGAAACATTGCGCAATGAGCCGGTAACCTTGACGAGATCACCTCGATGTACTGTCACAGGGGTCGCACCGGCATCATCGGTGACGATATGCGCACTGTATGAAATATCGGTCTCATGTTGCAGTAGAATAGTTGCGCCCGCCAATGCGATGCTGATGCTTTTTGTGGAATTCGCCTCGACACGGGTCGTCGCGGACAGCGGCGCACCGCTTTTCGTAATGCTGTGTACCGTAAGTGCCACCTCGGCACCGACTCCAAAGTCATTATCGAAAAGGAAATTCAGCTTGCCGTCGCGTATCAGACCGTCGCGAAGACGCAGTCCGCTGCCGTTGGTGATGTTGTACGCGCGCTCATAGCTGAGAGTTTGCGAGGGAAGAAAGCCGCGGACGGAGAGTATGTCCGTCTCCGTGAGTTCCGCCCGAACGCCGAGACTATTCGCACTCGAGAGATCAACGGTGTTGCCACTGCTTCCAGGTGTGGACACGTCAAAGCTGAGTCGCATGGAGTTTGTCAATGTAACATTGTCAAGTTGTATCGCGGTCAGTGTGACGCGCTGCCCGGGTTGAATCGGATTCGCATAGTTGCTGCGGCCGAGTGTTGTCCCCTTGGTATCGACGAGTCGGATATCCTCAAGTCTCAGCGGAATCGGTGTGTTGTTTTCGAATTCCAGAATCAGCTTCCCGCTGGCAAAGACCATCTCCTCGAAGTATTCGCGCGTGTCGATGGCGATGGCGATCCCGAGGTCATTTTGAAGCGCATGTACCACCTGGCTGCCCATCGGGAGGTTTGGAAACAGCGTGTACACATTCAGTTGCTGATCCATGTAGTCAGGGATATCGAAACGCAAGGCGGAAAATTTTTCCGAAGTGCTGAATTCGTAGTCGTCTATCCGTAGATGGTCACCCAGTGTGATCGCGTCCATCGGATAACACTGGGTGATTATGAGGGTCTGCTCTCCATCCCGGGTTATCCTGAGCATATCCTTGTCTGTAAGAATATCTCCCATCGTATATGTCTTGTTAATCAGTGGCAGATTCGCGTCGACATCCCAGGCCGGTAACATCGGTGCCAATGGCTCGGAACAACCGTTGAAAAGAGTAGCAGCGAGGATGAGCGCCACGAAAGCAAGCGCCCAGGCGACCGGTGGTTTCGATGGCAATGTTTGACTGATCATGAGTACCTGTTCCTGTATATTAATTTTTCATCTTGTCGTTGCGTGACTAGTCGAGGAGCAGACGATGTGTCTCCATGCGGTCGTTCGTGCCGATGCTCAGAAAGTACACCCCCGGTGCACATCCCTTCGTCGGGATTGAAACAGAATGGCTGCCCGCCGGAAAGAAGCTGTGATGGCCCTCACCGACAGTGCGTCCGAAGATGTCATGCAGATGCAGATGGACATACGCCGCTCGCGAGAGGGACAGGTCCGCTGTAATGCGGTTCCCGGTTGTCGCAGGTTGCGGATAGAGCGCATGCAATCCGACGCCGGTGGGCGGGAAGGTCTCCGCGTCCATGCTCGTGAGTATCCCGGTCATGGTGATAGTGAAATCGCATGTGGGGGATTCCGTACGCAGCCGCACTACCCCCCCGTGTAAGGACCAGTCAGCGATGCCGTGTCCGTCGATACCCGCGATCGTGTACGGTAGTCGTAAGCGCAGGATCCGCGGTGCATCGGCGCGCATGGTGACCCGCAGTTGATGTCCTTCGAAGGCAAGGACGATATCCGCGGGTTCCGAAAGTGTGATCAGTTCTGTGTTGCCGAGGCGGAGCACACTGGCGTTTTCAAGTACCCACAACGTTGAGGTCCCTGTGGGCGACAGTGCGCAGTGCAAGGACAAGCCATCCGAAAGTACAACGCCCAGTGCGGGCAGATCGATGTCGAATTCCCGTTGCGTCGTGTTGATGATGCTGAACAGATCGTCTCCTGCGTGCTGAACCGAGAGTGCGGAAATACCATCGTGCTGCCTGAGAATGTGTGTTCGTACATCGCTTCCCGCAGGAGCCGGAGTCAATACGGTGTGAAAGCGCACATCCCTGCCATGAAGGGAGGAATACAGTGCGCTGTGTTCTGCAAAACGGCGGCCGGTGGGCGCGTGACGACGCGTCACTGTTTCCTGCGTTGCTTCGCCGTCCGCGCTCGCCACCACCGCGTGCAAAGTCATGTTGTTTTGTGTCCAGTGTGCTTTCTGCGCAGCGAAATCGGCATGATAACCGGACTCGGCTTCGAGGCCATTCCCGTGGAGTTGATGTGTAATCGTCCTGGGAATGCTCGAGACGGCGCGATCGGCAAGGACGACGAAACGGTCACCGAGAAAGGTGGCGCGGCGTTCGATGTCTGCGCCTTGATAGGCTGTACGTATCGTCACCATTCCCGCGTCCGCGCTGCTGAGTGTGTCCTGCATGAATGCGTCGACACCGAAGAGAAAACTTCCCCAGGATGTACTGTCGGGCCCGCGTCCATCGACAAGCAGAATATTATGATTTTCCCCGAAAATCAGTTCTTCTCGTTTGCTGCTGCTGTGATAACCGGGACCGAGCAAGAGCAGTTCTCCCCCGGCATGGAGGATGAATGAGCTTTCGTTTGCATGTTTGTGACCGCTACCGACAGGGGAGCGATGCGTACGCGCGATGCCGTGTTTCCCGATAAGAGCGAAATACAGTGCCTCGGTATCCCATCCGCTGCGGAATACCGCATAGCCCGCATCCGGCCAGATCCGTGTGAGCGGGAGATCCATCGATCCGTTGACGGAGACGGCCTCGTTGATCAGATATTCTACGCGTGTATCGAAATTTCTTGAGAGTTCGCTTGAAAGTCGTGCGAGATCGATTTCATTGCCATGTTCATCGTAGTTCATCCATGCGAGCCATGGTGCGAGGGGTTGCACAGCGGCGATCACGGCGGCCTCGGGAAAGCAGGTACGCATATACGTATCCTCGAACGGCGGAAGCATACCGTCAGGCATTCGCAGTGTTGCGATCCATTCAAAGAGGCGCAGGTACCGCGGGTCGCGGAGTGGACTGATACGTGGTGCATCGCCTAGAGTGAACCCCGTGTCACCGTAGTGCTCATCGATGACAAGGAAAAACGGGATGAGATTCTGCATGGCGTAGCGGAAATACCAGGGTCCCTCGCTGTATCCGTAGTATCCTTCGGCGCTACTTTGATACTCGAACAACGTTGTTTCAATATGTGAGATTGCGGTTTCGAACCATTGATCCGGCGTATATTGCGTCGTATAGTCCGTCTCGCCACGCAGCATGAGAGCGGTATAGCCTGCCGCCGCGGCTAATTTCAGAGACAGGTTGTTGCGAACGACAAAGGACCCGCGCAGACATTGTACGGCATTATCCGCAAATTCAGCAAGCAGAGCTTCTACGGAAGGCCTGGAAGTCCCGCGCACAGCGCGGTAAAAATCATACGCGGTGGCAAATTGCATGAGCTCCACCGCCTGCCACTGAAATTCCTCAACAACATTGCTCACATCGGGATCAATACTGTCGAGCAATTTCTCAAGACGGAGCTTCTTCTGATCAAATTCTTCCATTGTCAACGTCTCACCCTGCTCATCGATGCCGACGAAAAGCA
>JAGTUW010000125.1 GCA_018224345.1 Bacteroidota bacterium | reverse complement strand
CGGCGCCGACAACACCATGCTGGGAAAGAATATCTACAACTCTGTTGACGGCGTCGGACAGGGAGACCAGGAGTGGTATATATCGCTCGACTACGATCTGCGCAAGCTCCCGGGGGATACGAAGTTCCTGCGCTGGCTCAAGGAATCACTCAATATCTTTCACCTGCCCGCTCCGGCAATTCGCATCACGCCGACGACAGTGTATTACGGATTGTTTTTTTGAGGTCACATACTCCACAGTTAAGGTCGGAATGACCGCTTCCGTTTCACAAACACGGAAGACAGGAGACATACATGTGGTGCAACCATGATTCCCGCGGCTCCCCTGCCATAGTCGTTTCCCTGTCAAGCCAGTCCTGAGCACATTCTCACCGGCCGAAAAGTACGCGGGCAAGGAGTGAGTGTGGGTGGCGACGCCGTTTCAGCAGTTCAATTCCGTAGCAGATCCCCGCGATCAGGCCGAGCGTCAGCAGATTCACCACAGCGAAAAGCGGACCGGAAGAAATCGTTTCTGCTCCTGCTGCTGCGAGTGCGGGTTCGATCACCCAGACACCGATGACCTGGTGCAGGATATACACCATCATGGCGTAACGGCCGAAGAAGGCGAGTATCGAATGCACGGGAGGGAAGCGCAGACGACGGAGCAGTGTCGAGAGCAGCAGGACGACGCCGACGGAAGCAAATACATAGGCGAACGTCGGTGGATAGAAAATCTCTGAATAGCCTCCACGTGAAGCAAGGATACTGCCATCGGCGATACTGCGAACGAAAGGAAGTGGGACAAAAAGAAGAGTGAAACCGAGTACTGTCAGGACGATGCCGTACGTCACGAAATGTAAAGAACGGCCCACGCCTTCCCCGAACAGTGTACGATAGAACAACGCGCCGATGAAGGCATAGCCAAGCCAGGGGAAAAGCGGAAACCAGCCATCGATGAACCAGCTCTGCAGCAGACGTCCGATACCCGGCAGCCAGAGTTCGCTGAAATAGACTTCAAGCACTTCCTCGTGGTAACCGAACAGGGCCTGGAGCACATACGTCGCCAGGATGATGATGACGGAAATATAGAACAGTTCACGCGTCTCCGTGCGGCGCAGCAGGTAGAGCAGAGGCATGGCGAGGCCGATGGGGTAGAGGACGTCAAAGGAAGTGAAGGGAAGGATCCCCCAGAGCAGTATGTCGAGCAGCACACCGATGGAGAGTACGATGCCACCGCGTTTGAGATAGTATGTGAGGTGGTGCCTGTCTCCGCGCAGGACGATCATGCCCGCGCTGACCATGATGAACATCGGCGCTGCGAAGGAACCGAGAATGCGAAACCACATCGGATGTGGTTCGACAAAGTAGGGCGAGAGATTCGCAGGGACCATCAGTATGATGGCGAGCCCGCGGAGGGCATCGATCCAGGGGAGACGAAGTTGCTGTTCAGGCATGCGATCTCATAACGCTGCGTAATCGCCTCAGGTCGGATCGCGGTCGCCTTCGATCCACCGGCGGTGCCAGAGTTCGAAGTTGTACAGCGTCCAGAGCTGTGGTGTGTAGTTTATCTTCGTTCGCTCGTACTCGTCGAGCAATGTGCGAATATACGGAAGATTGTAATAATCATGTCGTGGAGAAAGCAACAGCGAACGTGCATGCCGAAAAATTTCGGGTGTCATCATGTTTTTCCCCGAGCCGGCAAAGCCGATTTTCTTCCGGTCGATGATGTCATCCGGGAGCATGCCCCGCAGCGCCTGCTTGAGGATATATTTCGGATTACCGTTTTTCAGTTTCAGCGCGGTGGGGATATTCATGCTGAATTCCACCATCAGATGATCGAGGAAAGGAACCCGGGCTTCGACGCTGGTGGCCATGGTGATTTTGTCGACACGCATGAGCAGCAGTTCCGCCAGGCGATGCTTGATTTCCCAGTAAATGATTTTCTGCAGGTCATCACCATATCCCTCCTCGCTGGCCCGGCGGAAGCGTCGTTCCGCGAGTGAAAACGACGACGGGATCGCTGCGCCGTCGAGCGCACCGAAGTTCAGTGCACGCCTCTTTTCCTCTTCGTAAAACCCGATGGCATTGCCCCAGAACACCGGTTGCTTTTCCAGCACATTCCGGATGATGTTCTGCCGGTAGTCCACCCGTTTGCGGGCGAGCAGGGGACGCAGCAGACCGTACATGCCCGCAGTCAGCGTGCGGGGCAGCGGTCGCAGCATGCGTGCGAGTTGCATCATACGCACCGCACGATGATAGGACTGATACCCGGCGAATTGCTCGTCGCTGCCCTCGCCGACCTGGACGACAATTGTTCCGTTGTCACGCGCGAGTTTCGAGACATGGTACAGGGGAAAGCAGACGGGGTCGGCGAGCGGTTCATCCTGATGATGCACAATCGTGGGCAGCAGATCCAGAAAGCCGCTGTCGTCGATGAGCACCTCATGATGATTGGTGTGAAAATGCGCGGCCATGCGACGGGCCCACTGGAATTCGTTCGTGTCTTCCTGCCCGCGTATCGCGACGGTGAAGGTGTCCACCGGACGCGTCATCAGTTCCGACATGAAGGCGACATTGGCGCTGGAATCGATGCCGCCACTGAGAAAGACACCGAAGGGGACATCCGACATCATGCGCTTTTCGACGGAGTCCCGGAAAAGATCGCGGATATGCGCCGTCACGGCGGCTTCGTCGGAGTAATCGAAATCATCGTCCCGGTGCCCGAGTGCGTCCCAGTACTCCTCGATATGCAGGGCACCGTCACGCGCGATACGCGCGTAACACCCCGCCTCCAGCTTGAAAATGCCCTCATAGAGTGTCAGCGGCGCGGGGGTGTGAATATAGGTGAAATAGTGCGAGAGCGCCTCTTTCCCGACGGCAGGATGCAGTGCGGGGTGGAGCAGTAATGCTTTTATTTCAGATCCGAATATCCAGGACCCGGCTTTCTCCGCATAGTACAGTGGTTTGATGCCGATGCGGTCGCGATAGAGCAGGAGTGTTTCCTTCTCCACGTCCCAGATTGCGATGGCGAACATGCCGTGCAGGCGTTCGACGAAGCGCTCTCCCCAGTGAAGGTAGGCATAGAGAATGGTTTCCGTGTCGGTGTGTGAGCGATAGCGATAACCGGCTGCTTCCAGTTCGCGGCGCAGTGCGAGGTGATTGTAGATTTCCCCGTTGAACACCAGCCAGGCCCTGCCATCCTCGCTTCCCATGGGTTGATGTCCCGCTGTTGAAAGATCGATAATGGAGAGGCGGCGGAAGGAAAACCCGAGCCGTCCGTCGGGGGAGATATAGGTGCCGCTGTCATCCGGACCGCGATGCCTGATGCTCTCGCCCATGCGTTCGAGCAAGTCCTGGTCGAATCCCTGCACTGAAGGGCTGTATTCAAAAATTCCCGCGAATCCGCACATGCATTACCTGAGTGAACAAAGCATTGTCACCGCAAGTTACCTGTAATCATCGAATAGAAAAAGCAGAAGAGAGCATCACGGAGCACGGGGAAGGAGGGCAGGAAGAAAGTGAAGAGTTAAAAGTGAAAAGTTAAAAGTGAAGAGTTAAAAGTGAAAAGTTAAAAGTGAAAAGTTAAAAGTGAAAAGTTAAAAGTGAAGAGTTAAAAGTGAAAAGTTAAAAGTGAAAAGTTAAAAGTGAAAAGTGGGAAATGAGGGAAAGCGCGGAAGTGTGCAGTTTTTTGTGTAAACGAGTATTTTGATCGAACGGCGAGCGAGTTGTTCGGGCGCGTCGCCGGCGTGGCGGTGCGGCGGCAAGCGAAAGCCCGTAAATTGCTGGAGCGCGGACGCCGTACCCGCATGACGCAGGTGTTTACGATGTTCGTTTCCGTTATTTCCGTTTAACCCTCGCATGACGCAGGTGTTTACGATGTTTGTTTCCGTTATTTCCGTTTAACCCTCGCATGACGTCGATGTTTACGTAGACGCGCACCGCGCGTCTCTACAAAGAGCGGTGTTGATCTG
>JAGTUW010000124.1 GCA_018224345.1 Bacteroidota bacterium | reverse complement strand
GTGACGATACCGTCGAGCACTTCGGCCTTCAGTATGGTGCGCCTCCCCGAAGCCTTGCGGACGTAGTTTTCGAGAAACAGCAAATGATTCTGGAAATATGTCCTGTCGTGTGGCAATGGATCCAGTATCTCCGTACCGTAATCATATTCATAAATGGAGCCGAATTTCCCGTTTCCACTTGTCCGGTCATCGTCGTCCTCTTCGAATTCGACCATGAGCGCAAGCACACGCACGGTATCCGGAAGTGCGGTGCGAGACAGAGGAAGCGAGGAACGATGGGGACTGAACTGATGGTTGAGACGCACTGTCGGTAACGCTGCAGTGGTATTCTGCGCATGTCCGGTGACTGAGAGGAGAAAGAGAACGACAGGGATGAGTATTCTATGGAAAACGGCCATGGTTACAGCCCTTACATTAATCGGAAAATACGCTGGTGGCAGGGCAGAAACGGCTCACCCTCTGCGAGAGAGGGTGAGCGCATGATCGATTCTGCCAGAAGGCGAGGACCATACGACAGGGTCAGTTCGCGGCATCGTCGGCAGGGATTCTCGTGCCGTCGTCCTTCGGTCCGCGACCCCAGTTGACGCTCAGCGTAAAGCGCAGCGTCTCGGACAGCGGACTCGGCGTGTCATCGTCCGAAATTGCTGTGGAAATATAGCTGAAATCGAAGCCGTAAATATCATACCGTACACCGGCGCCGAAGGTAAGGAAGCGCCGGTTTCCATAGTTCGGATCTTCATGGAAGAAACCGAAACGCAGACCGACGAGCTGCGAATACCAATATTCAATACCGGTACCGAGCGTGAAGGTGTTGAAGACATTATCGACATCCCAACTCTTGTAGACCGCTTCGTAGAACGGATCGGCTTTCTTGTCCGTACGGCTGACAAGAAGTTTGGTGACGTCCGTAGTCCAGGTGAGTGTATTGTATTTCTCATGAACGAGGTCGTAGGCGAAACCCAGGCGCAATGCCGTCGGCAAAGGATCGGATTGCGCTTCATCAATGTAACTGATGGAAGGACCGATGTTGGTGATCGATGCGCCGAGTGAGAAACGATTACCGATATCCTTGTCACTGAATGGGAGCACTAGCTTGGATGGGCGGTAGAGAACGCCGAGATCACCGGCCACGGCCGTCGCTGTTCCGGACCCCTGCTCACGGGCTGTTCCGACCTGGGAGAGACTGGAGTGAATCAGCCGCAATCCGATACCGACAGCGAAGTCCTCGTCGAGACGTGTACCATACGAGGTGGTAAATGCGATTTCATAACTCTTGAACGTACCGAGGGAGTTGTTCCCCTCGTCCCGACGCTCGAATTCGCCGAGATTGAGATATGTCAACGCAGCACCGATCGTCCCACCCGTTGCGGGCAGGTCCATTTTATATCCTGCATATTCGAAAAACAGATCACTCTGCTGGAACTGCGGAAGCCAGTTCGAGTGATTCAGACTCAGCTCCATATCATCCTGAAAACCCAGACCGGCCGGGTTCCAGAATATGGCAGAAACGTCGTCGGCGAGCGCCACTCCCGCCTCACCCATTGCGCTGTTGCGCGAACTGGGGGAAATCAGCAGGAAGGGGACAGCCGTGCTGGTCTGTGCCGACACATCCGGTGCGTAGGGCAACAGCAGCAACAACGCGGCGGCTGTACAGAGAAGAGATTTGCACTTGCGAATCATGTGAATCCTCATCATACCTTATGACAGAACAGTTAATTTATCTGAAAAAGTTTACAAAATCAATGCATTAGTTCAGTATCATCATGCGCCCGACTGCCTCGCTGCCCTGCGCCCCGTCAATTGTGCGGCAGATGATGCGGTAGAGATACACTCCCTGTGCAGGCACATTGCCGTCCGTGTCACGGCCATCCCAGGGGATTTCAATGATATGTGAATCAAGTGGACCACTTCTCATGCTGCGTACCATGGCGCCGTTGCTTGCGTAGAGATGGATTTCCACTTCCACAGGCTCCAGTACGTTATGGCGGAATTGAAACGTTGTCTGCCCCGAGACAGGGTTAGGGTAATTCCGGACATCAAAGAGGGTAAGCTGTTCGGCGACGACAAAATGCGTCTCGACTGCCGAGGAATTGTTGAACACGTCCCATGCACGCAATCGCAGTGTATGCGGCCCTTCCTTCAGATTCCGGAGACGGAAGGCGACGGTTCCGTTTTGATAGGAGTCAAGATCACCGGTAAAATAATCGTTGAGAACTATGCCGCGTTCTCCGTCATCGAGCCATGCTTCGATGTCATGTCCTATGCCTATGCCCGTTGTATTGATGCCACTGACATCAAAAAGGTCCGCGATCAACAACGGATTCGCACCAACCTTGCCACCTGCCTGGAAGGTTCGATCGTCGAGAAAGAGTTGTATCACCGGGCCGTCGCCGTCGGGAACCACAGTGGTATCCGACCCACCGAGACGCAGATCAAGATAATACCCGGCGCCATCTGTTTCCAGATTGTCGAAATAGATTGCCACGCGACCGGGGCTGTTTTCGTATGAAATATCCTTCGGTACGATAAAGGATAATGAGAAACGACCATCCTCAATGCGTGCCTGTCCTCGGTACAGTAATCCCCCCGGCATTGTATAACTGTATTCACCCCATTCGGGTACGAGCAGTGTCCGTTGCGCATCGAAGAGACTTACTTCCGCCGTACCGGAAAAATCGGCCCATGGATCCCCGTCCCCCTTTCGCACACTGCCGAGCAATGTAACTTTGCTGAAAGCACTTAACTGCACGGTGTCGCTGTCGACGGGCTGGTCATTAAGAAGGATGCGTTCGAGGGCTGCAGTATGCCTGGGCAAAGCAAGGCGCAGGCCTGGATCCGCAAACAGATGGAATTTCTCATAACCCGGAATGCCGTTGTGGCGTTGTTTGGAGGCATAGATTGCATCGCCGAGCCGGCGGGCACGCCCGTCCTCTTCCCTCCCCTCGCGAAGAAGGTGGTGGAAGAATTCAAGGTTAAAGGCGCTGTTCTCGCCGGAAAAGACAACGCGCGGAGCGGAGAGCCCGCCGATTGCGCCACCGTTACGACGGAGCAGCAGCAGTTCGGTACCGCTGCGCAGACCGGGTACGTCGTACAGACCAAAGGTGCACGTCGCCGCGGCAACGAAGGTCAATCGGTCGGTATTCTGAAGTTGTGGAACGGTGACATCGGAAAGGAGCACCCGTTCATGCGCCCAGACGTCATGCGCTCCATGGCCGGTGTAGTTTATGACCAGCGTTCCTTCGTTGATCTGGTCGATGATCGCGGCATTGGCCTCGGGTTTGCGGCGTCCCTGCGCGGTCTGTTCAGTGCGGTAGGAGACGATATAAATTTTCTTTTGCTCGAGCTCGCCCGGCACCGTGTTTGCAAGACGTTCACTCTGCCGTGTGTGTTGATCACGATCAGTATCGGCATACCCGGTCCATCCATCATCAGCTACGAACGTGACGCGGTTTTTCCAGGGACCGAAACTTGGATCGCTCTCGTAAGCGATGATTTTGTCGACGAGAGTATTGGCTTCGTCTATGGTCTGCACGGGAAGCCGCCCCGTCGCCAGATCGACGCGGGGGTCGTCGCCGACCACCTTTGCATAGTAGTCATCGGAAACGTACGAGCCGATGCGGTTGATGGAATTCTCCGTCTCCCACACAGGGACCATGATCTTTTCGTCGGTATTGTGATTGCGATAATCGTAATGTCCGCTACCAAAAAACAGCACATACCGTGGCATAATTGACCAGTGTGACATTGCCCAGGCAAGAAAATCACGGATTGCCGTGGGATCCTGGATACCACAGTTGAATTCATTGTAGATGGTTTCCAACGGGATGATCATTGAGGAGAGATGATCTTCACCGGGGCGTTCGCGATGCATTTTCAGACGCTGTGCCGCATCAAGTAAATCCCTGTGAGTGATGATCAGATATTCGGCCCCACTCGAAGCGAGCAGGTCAGAGTTCGGAACGACAGCCGGAGCAGATGGTGTTTTCACCGCTGGTGCTGCAACGGCAATAAACTGTCGTGGATTTCCCTGTTCGTTCGCGACCTGGAAACGAACCGTCCCACCACTGATTTGCGCATCCATGCGCTGGATCCTGTGGTAGTCGGTGATATCGTAGATAACGACATCACTCATGCTGAATCCGTTGAGCACAAACTCAATGACTGCAGTAGTGTCAGGTGCGGAAAACAAAAGTGCATCGTTCTCTGCCTGAAAATGGCGGGCGTACAGCCACTCGATCCAGTCGACATAGCCGTCACGTGTGCGATCGGGATTGACCGAATTGTATGTGATCGTTACTGTCGAACGATCATCGATCAAATCGCCGCTGCCGGTGAAGTTCCGTGGCCCGGACAGTTTTGCCATGTCTCCTGTGTCCGAGCCGAACGTGACCGTCCCCATCATGATAGTTCCGAGTATGGCATCGTTCGCGCGTACACTGAAGCTGTTCTCCACCTCGGCGCTCGAGACCGTTTGCATACGGTACATGACCGGTTGGCTCCTTACGAGACCAGGCAGTCTGCGTGTGAACACAATCGAAGAAGCACTGCCAGCGGAAGGGACCAGACGCCGCCCTACCCACATTTTCCCTGAACTCATCAGGTTCAGAACCTCCTCCTCTACGAATTCACCACTCGGAAACCAGGAAGGCTCGAACGCATCAGCCTCATTGAGGGAGGCCATCCGTTCGGCGCGTACGCCGGGCTCCCCACCCCAGGTGAGGAAATAGGCATTGACTTCCGCGTAACGATGAAAATAATGTTCGTAAGAACGTGTAACCGCATTCCATGAAAAGCCATTCAGACCCTGTCCATAAAACTGCACGTAGTCGCCCTCGTCAAAACGGCCATCCTCTCCGCCGACAACTTCGATCGCAATTTCCTGCAGCGGATCGGGTCGCGGGTCGCTCAGGCGTTGCGGCCGCTCGCGCCCCCCATTGCCGAACATACGAATCGTACGCGGGTCAATCGATGCGACATCGAACCCTGCCTCGCTGAACCAGCTGCGTGTCAAACGATAGACACCGTGCTGCTGCACGTCGATGCGTGCCCATGTTCCGGATGCCAATGTCGTGTTCAGAGATTTGCCCAACGACTTCTGTCGCGGAAGCGCCCAGAGACTGGCCTCGACAGGATTGAGCACGGCGGTGTGGAGCCCCTCAAGAGCGGACACCCCCAGGTCATCCCGGCTCTCTTCAAAACTGATGCGGCAGACGATGCGTGTATAGAGCCGGACGACACCGGTCGCGGGATTCCATTGCACCGGAGAAAGGACGAGTTCGCCGAGGATACGATCTCGCGATATCCCGAGATTTGTTATGCGCGCAATGTCGACGGGTATCGAATTGTCGATGGAGTAGATTTCCCCCTGCTCATAGACTTCCATACCATTCTGCCAGCCAGGAACAGGAGCAATGGAGACATTGCCCTCCTCACGGTAATCGACGCGCTCGACAGTCAGTTCGTATCCCTCAAGTGCGGGAAAAGCAATCAGTTCAACCCGTGTACGAAGATCGGGTGCACCTGCCTGCGCGGCACCCTGCACAGCGCGATCGAAATCGTACACACGGCCGTGTGTCCCGAGGTCGATCAGGCGAAAGGTGGGGCGGTATTCGACAACGAGTTCACGTTCATTCGCAACGAGCACGTTCACTTCCTGTGCTGAAACCGGGACGGAGAGCATCAGACAGACAATGAAACTCAGAACTGTTGTGAGGGAGAAGTAACGTGTATTCATAAAACCATTCCATTCCGGAGTTGGGAGATGAACGGTAAACTCTTCATTCTTTCGATATAACGCAATTCCTTTATTCATCCATGCTGTTTCCTATCCACTTCCGGCTGTTCTCTGCTGCAGCCCTGTCCTCGTCAGTATCGGCGCTTCCGGAATCTGGCTGCACAGTGACCGTTTCCGGATCCGATGTTCTTCGTCCCGTGGGCGAAGTCTCCGACAGCCGTCCTGCAGCAGCTTCCACCCGGGTGCGCTTGTAGAAGTGAAGGTTCATGAGGATGTTCAACCCGTACGTAGCGATAAATGCGATCGCCGCTCCTGTCATGGCCATGATGGGAATCAACAGAAGGTTCAACGCTATGTTGACGGATGACGTTGTAATGGACATGATGCGAATAGCACGTCCCTGCCTCCGGGCCGCAAGAAATGCATGATAGGGATGATTCAGCCCCGCGAGTGCGAAACCGGCAACAATCCACGGCAACACCGCCAGTGATGCCGCGTAGCGATCAGTAAAAAAGAGCGGGATGAGAAATTGACATGCGGCCAGCAACAGCAATGCCCCGATGGAACACCAGAGTAAATTGAACACCAAAAGCCGACGTGCGATCACCTCATCGGTGACAAAACGTTTGTATGCACTGTGCGAAATGGCTTTACTGAACATACTGATCGGTGTGCTCATGGTCATGGCAATCGAGTAATATCCGACTGGTGTCATCCCATGGAAGAATGAGAGCAGCATTTTGTCCAGCCCTGTCGTCATTCCGTCCACGACACGCCCGAAATACACTTCACGTCCGAATTCGCGAACCTCACGAAACACCAACCGGACTTCTTCCCCAAGACGGCTGAATGTCGGACGGAGGTACCCGGCGGCGAGGCCCGCGGCGAGACCCATCGAGGAAAGCGTCGCCAGCACCCCGACCTGTGCATTCAATCCTCCGCTCCAGAGCAGAATCGCCAACAGAGCGATCAGCAGGATACGTGGCAGAAGCAGATATACCGACATCAGCTTCATGCGGCTACTGCCCTGGCTTATCGACAGAATCATTTCCTGGAGTGGGAAGACCAGGGCAAGCGGAGATGCAGCAAAGATGATGGCACCCGCATCGCGGTGAAATATCACATCTACTGCAAAAGAGGCAGCAATAACAACCAACACGAACAGCATGCCGACACCAAAGGAGAGCACGAGCAGGGCACCGATACGCCGTGAGGAATCGGATGTCTCTGGTTGCAGGGCCATGAGTCGCATACCGGCGGGGGCAATCCCGAAGTCAAAAAACATCCCGGCAAAAATGAAAAAGGCCATCACGAACGTGTACGTCCCGAACGATGCGACATCCATCGCGCGTGTGAGCATTGCATAGACGACGATACCGAGCACTGCGTTCAGCAGCAGCGCGGAAAAATACACCGAGGTCTTGCGACCCAGCTCGGACGCCCGCATTACACGTATGTCATGCCAGAGCGTCATGCCTGGCATGGATCGGTGCAACCGGAGCTCCGGGGTAGAAGATACCACGGATCATTATTATTGTGTTGTCGAGATAAGGACATGCGAAGATACTATCCGCTCCGAGACGGTATTACGTGAGAAATACTGTACTGGGTAACGAATGTCGAATGGCCTGTCCGGGTAGGTGAAGAATCAAGATAAAATAAATGTAGTGCATTCTTCCCGCATTGTCAAGCAGAAAATAAGGGCCCGATACCCAATCGCGGAGCGAGCATCGCAGCGGCCTGCTCGAAAAAATCCTGTGTCACCTTGTCAAACCGCTCGGGCACGGGGCTGTCCACATCCAGAACACCCCAGAACTTGCTCCCATACTGCAGCGGGAGCACCAATTCCGATTGGGAAGCGTCATCGCAGGAGATGTGACCGGGAAAAGACCCAACATCGGGAACGTTGAGTAGCCTCCGATTCAGAGCTACCGTGCCGCAGACTCCCTTCCCCAGAGGAAGTACACTGCAGGCGGGCTTCCCGTGAAACGGGCCAAGATACAACTGGTCGTCGTCGAGCAGATAAAAACCGATCCAGTTGATGTCAGGCAACGACCAGTACAGTAGTGACGCCATATTTGCCATGAGCGTCAACGGCGGTTCACCCTGCACAAGCAGTGCATCAAGTTGTGCGAGCAGCTGCGGCGATGCAGGTTGTTTCCGTAATGGTTCACCAGTCATTCGATTCTCTTTAATCAGTCATGATACAATTGTCTGCTACACGGAAATTAACTAACTTGTTGTTAAAAGTAAAACCATCATAAGGCGAATTATCATGAAATTTTATTTTCTTGTCTTTATACTTACAACATTTTCGCTTGTCAGCCTCTCCACCCAGGAAGTACGGGCACAGTCCGATGAAAGGAGTGGGTACTACCAAGATGTCATGCGCTTCGGCATCGGAGCCCAGGCTGGCCTGATGTCCGGGATGGGACTTGGCGTACGTGTTCACCCGGCGGGTCGAATGGGTGCACAGCTCGCAGGCGGTGCAATCAGTGGTGGTGAAGGTGTCGCTGCCTCCATCGGGTTCGAGGGACAGTACGATTTTGACTGGCGTGATCGTTCGCGATTCTTCGGTTTTATCGGAATGGGCTATTACACCAACGGTGAGGAGGAACTGACCAAGGAGGAATGGGAGCAGGGAGAGGAAGACCCGCGACTGAAAAGCGCCTTCCGTGCCGGATTTGGACTTGGCTATGAGTGGGATATCTCCAATGTCCTGATTTTCAGTGCCAACATCGCATTCACATATTTCAGCGAGGGTATGTTCCTCCCTCTCCCGCAGGTAGGACTTTACTATCTGTTTGATTGAATTTCCCGTTCGACCCGATACTGCTATCGGATAACAACAACGCTACGGCAAGATTCCAGGGATGTTCAGCACTTCCCCGAAGGCGCTCACGGTATAATCCGGTTCGAGCGCCTTCAGCATTTCCACTGGTTGAAATCCATAGGTGGCCGCGATCGTCTGTACACCAGCCGCCTTTCCCGCCTGCAGATCGTAGACCGAATCACCGAGGATTGCGGTTTCCGCCGCCGGGGTCCCCAAAATCTCCATGATACGCAGTACCGGAACTGGTGAGGGTTTCATTTCTTCGAAACTGTCACCACCGGCGATAAGGGTAAAAAAGGTAGAGAGCTGCAACGCTTCCAGGATCTCGCGAGTAGCACGTTCCGGCTTGTTGCTGAGGATAGCGATACTGAGTCCGCCCCCATCTTCGGTAATGCGCCGCAAGCTCTCCCTGACACCAGGATAGGGACAGGTTTCATCCAACGCATGCTGCCGGTACAATGCACGGAATTGGGAAACGAAAGCAGTGTCATCATCAGCAGGAAGTCCTGCTTCACGAAGGACGCCGTGAACAAGATACCCGACTCCCCGTCCTATCCATGGACGAATCCGTTCGTCAGCGAGCGGCGGTGCATCGAGAGAGGCAAGAAGAAGATTACAGGATGTGACAATATCGCGAAAAGAATCGACGAGAGTCCCGTCAAGATCGCAAATCAAAAGTCGAACAGGCATGGGATAACACGGGTTTGTGAATAATGGCACGATTGCAGGCATGGAACAAACCTCCCCTGAGAAAGGTTAAATTCTATTGTCCTTCAGTTTGAAGAAAACTTTTCAAAAAATGAAGAGATCGCGGTACAAATGTTGCAATGGAGATATAAATTCCTTAGCTTGAAAGACCACTTTTTGTGGCGGGGCTGTAGCTCAGTGGTAGAGCATCTGCCTTTTAAGCAGAGGGTCGATGGTTCGAGCCCATCCAGCCTCACCAAAAAGTTTCCCTGCGGAAGTGGTGAAATTGGCAGACACACCATCTTGAGGGGGTGGCGCTCGAAAGGGCATGCGGGTTCAAGTCCCGCCTTCCGCACCAGTCTCGTTACCCATCAAAGGACAGCCTGCGTCCTCTCTTCCTATATGTTACACCCCGAAAATCAGGTGCAAGGAGTTGGAACTATGCTCAAGAAATATTTTTTCTTGTCCGCTCTCGCTCTGTTGTTGACGTCGTTCCAGCTGTCGGCACAGAGCAATGACGAAGCCAAGAAATTATTCAACGAAGGGAACGCCATGCTCAAAGCAGGCGATTACAACGGAGCGATCGATAAATTCGATGCGGCGCTGAAACTGGAAAAACATGAATACTATTTCTACCAGCGCGGCTTGGCACAGAAACGTGCCCGCAAATCAGATGAGTCGCTCGCTTCATTTCAATCAGCCGTAAAAGTGAATCCCGATTGGGCTGTTGGCTATGTCGCACTTGCGGGCGCGCATTTCGCAGCCGGTGATTACAAAGAAGCGATAAACAACTACCAGACCGCATTAAAGCAGAATCCCACGCTCGGACCTGCTAAAAAAGGACTCGCCGCTGCACAGACAGCATACGCGCAGACCGTTCTCGGGGCTGGCGACATTCCCAAGGCGATTGAGTTGAGCAAGAGCGCTATTGAACTCAATGATAAATACGATAAGGCCTATTTGATGCTCGCCCAGGCCTATAACAAGAATGGAGAATATGATGCGGCAATCAAGGCGGCACAGAATGCCATTCGACACACGACATCCAGACGAAAGGGTGCGGCATATTTTGAACTCGGACTCGCCTATCGCAATCTGGGAAATACCGCGAAAGCGAAAGAGGCCTTTACCAATGCG